>NZ_LZML01000184.1:0-38712 GCF_001665695.1 Nocardia sp. 852002-51101_SCH5132738
CGCATTCGAAGGCCGGATCAACCCGACCGGAAACTAACCCCTACCGGGGTCAGATCCACCGGTAATCCGACACTCCCCACTTTTCCTCGGCGCGATCGTCGGTGCCGTGATCATTCTGGTCATCTACAAAGCGATTCGCAGTCGCGCCTGAGCGCACGAACAACGGGCCCGGCTTCCTCGCGGAGCCGGGCCCGTTGCCGTTGCGGGTCAGGGTCGGCAGACCGCCGACTGTGCATGACCGCCGATCTGCGAAAACAGTCCGCGCGGGAACAGGATTCCGTACAGCGAGACATCGAGGGAGCACAGATACGCGGTGGCGTAGGTGCCGTCGCCGGAGAACTTGCCGACGTCGGACAGGATTCCGGGCAGATCGATCGCGGCCTGATCCAATTTCGCGCCGTTGTCGATCAGCAGCGTCAGCGCGTCGCGGGTCGAGTTCTGCGCGGGAATCAGTTTCGGCTGTACCTGCTGGACCATCGCCACCAAACTCTCACTGGCGGTGGCGATCTGAGTCGTCGAGGCCAGCAGCGACTGCCCCTGGTCGTAGAGTCCGCTGATCAACGCCCGGGTCTGGGTGATCAGGGTTTCCAGTTCGTCGCTGCGCCGGGCCAGACCCGACATCACTCCCGACAGGTTGGTGATGATGTCTTTCAGGATCGCGTCGCGACGCTCGAAGTCCGAGGCCAGTGCGGCGGCCTGGGTGATGAAGGTGGACAGTGATACGCCGTCGCCCTGCAGCGCCTGGATCAACGTCGTCGACAGGTCGTTCACCTGTTCCGGAAGCAGATTCTCGAACAGCGGCTGAAAGCCGTTGAGGAACGCCGAGATATCGAAGGACGGTTCGGTGCGTTCGAGCGGAATCCGGCCACCGGCGGCGAGCAGGCGCGAATCCGGTGCGGTACCGGGCGCCAGCGCGAGATACCGCTGGCCGATGAGGTTCTGATAGCGGACCAGCGCCTTGGTGTCGGTGTAGAGGTGCTGATCGCGCTGCACCTCGAAGGTCACCTTCGCCAGGTGCTTGTTGGTCTGAGGATTGACGTCGAAGCCGATCTCGGTGACCTTGCCGACCCGTACACCGGCGATGCGGACGTCGTCGTTGGGCCGCAATCCGAGCACATCGCTGAAGATCGCCGAATAACGGTCGGTCGGGCCGTTCACGGTGCGCGCCAGGGTATTCCAGATGACCACCGTGACCAGAATCGAGACGATGGCGAATGCGCCGAACCCGAGTGCCTGCTTGCGGATACTCATCGGCATCCGGAACCACGGACGAGCAAATCCACGCCTCCTCGAACTTCCACACGAAACCCGAAACGCCGGCAATGATTGCGCTGACCGCAGGCGGTGTAGTCGGAGGCGCCCGGTTGTGACCTACGCCACGCCGGTCGGAGACGACAACAGCCCGGCGCTCAGCGCGCCGGGCTGTTGTGCGGACGGTACGAGGGGACGTACCGGAGTATGGATCAGTCCACGATCGAGCCGTTGGAGGCCGCGCGCTGCTTCGCGGCGCGGGCCGCCTTCCGCTCGGCACGGATCTGTTCGAGTTCCTGTTCGAGGCTGTCCGCGATGCGGAACTGGCCGGTGTCGTAGGCGCTCAGCGGATCCGAGTCGTCGTCGGAGGCATCGGATTTCGCCGGCTTGCTCGGCTTGCCGTCGGCGACCGAATCCGCCGCATCGGTGTCGGACCGGCGACTCGAGGACTTCTTCGGGGTCCAGATGTCCGGTTCGACGATCGGATCGACCGTCTCCACCGTGCGCGCGGATTCGGGGGCCGGCGCCTCGGATGTGGTGTCGCCGGCGCCCGGCAGCGCGGCCATCGGGGCCGGGCGGGTGTCGGGCGCGGCCTGCCGGATGAAGCTGACGAAGGTCGGCATGCTGCGGCGAATCTGTTCGGCCGGGTCGGGCAGATCGCGGATCTGATCGGTGGCCTGGGTGATGGCCTGGCCGTAGCGCTGGCTGGCCGCGTCGTGCACCAGCAGCGCCACACCGATCATCACCGGCGCCACGGCGTGCACGCCGACGTTGTACCAGTCGCCGCCGCGCAGGTACGGGTAGGTGTTGAGGCCGACGGTCAGCGCCAGCAGGGCCAGTTCGGCGAGCGCGACCTGGCGGCGGCTCTCCAGGATTCCCCATTCGGCGACCTTGTTGGTGCCGATCATGATGATGACCAGGCAGACGCTGATCATGCCTTCGAGCAGGTAGCTGAACCAGTACAGCGGATCGGTGGGGCCGCCGGGAGCGATGTTGTGCTGCACGTTGACCGCCGACCACAACATGCCGGCGATGACCACGCCCGCGAGAGCGCGCATCGACCAGGCGCGATGCCGATACAGCGACGCGACCTTCGCGTGCGGGCTGGATTCTCGTCTCTGCGCCGCAATTGCCTTGCGGGCCATCAACAGATCTCGCATATCGGCCTTCGCGATCGCTTCGGAGGTCTGCCTGGCGCGGTCGGACGTCGATGCCGCCGCCTGGACATTTTTCCAGCGCTGTTCGCGTTCCTGCTCGCGGATCTTCTCCGCGAGTTCACGTTCGGCCTGCAGCTCGTTCTCGGAGAGGGCCTCGGTCAGCGCGGGATCGAACTGGTACGCAAGCCGCCCGCGGGCCTTCTCGACCCGTCGCGCGAGCTGCCTGACCTCATCTTCTCCCGGGTGTTCGACGGTCAACTAGACCACCGCCCGGTGAGATACGGTGGCCGGCAAGTGTTCACGAAGTGGGAACGGCACATGCCATTCATAGTCGATGAACCGCCATCTGCGAAACTGCGGATTAGCCCCAATGCCAGACTTATTCGGCGTGTCGCGCGCGGCACGCCGATTCGGCGTGTCGCAATGGGTCTGCGAGGCACGAAGTTTCGCCCGGTTCCGGCTGTTCAGACGGAGCGGTCGGCTCGCGGCAGCAGCGTCGGACTCGGGCAGCAGCCGTAGCGGGAGACTCGGGGCGAAGACGCCGTGGGACACTCGGGCACAGACGCCGCAAGCAGACTCGAGTCACAAACGCAGCTGCAGACCCTAGCCACAGACCCGCAACAGACCCAGGCCGCCCAACGTCGGACTCAGCTCCAGCCGAGCGGCAGGACCGAGGCGTGACAGCAGCGGCAGACGCACGCCGCACACGCAGCACCAAGCTTTCGCCGAGGCCCAAGCGACAGGCGCACCTCCAGCCGCAGCGACCGGCTCAGGCTCCAGCCCGGCGGCAGGCTCACGCCACAGCGTCAACGGCAGATTCAGGCGCCGAGCGGCAGCAGCAGGCTCACGCCGCACCGGTCAGCAGGCTCACGCCGCACCGGTCAGCAGGCTCACGCCGCACCGGTCAGCAGGCTCACGCCGCACCGGTCGGCGGGCTCAGGCCGCGGCGGCGCGGGCGAGCATCCGGCGCACCTCGTCCGGATCCTCCACGTCGACGACGATCCGGCTGAATTCGGTGCCGGTCAGCTCGATGCGCACGCCACGCCCGTCGAAGCGGGTATCCCAGAACTCCTTGCGGCCTTTGCCGCGGAAGACACCGGCCGCGATCACACCCGGGAAGAAGGTGCCCGGGGCGCGCATCCACGGCGGCCGCAGATCCACCTCGGCGGGCGCGACGGCGGCGATGTGGGACAGATCGAAGCGCACGCGTTCGCACAGCGAGAGCAACCGGTGGGTGCCACGGACATGGACCGTGACCGTCGTACCCGTGATCTCGATATCGACCATCGCACACCTCATCTCGCCGAGTGGTCCTCGGGATCCATGGTGCCGAGCGGTCCTGATCGGAATCTGTGCCGATCCTTTGAAATCTCTCAGATTTGCGAGTCCGGTTACCTGCCGCGATCTGCGAGGATGCGCTGTTCCAGCCGCTGCGTCAACGACCGCACCCGCTCGTCGGCGGTCAGCTTGTGGTCGAGGGCCACGTTCACCACGCCCCGCAGCAGGGCGTACGGCTCCCATCCCGCGGGCGCCACGGTGCGCGCGGACCGGCGTTCGATGGCACCGGCGATCACCTCGGCGGCCCGCCGGGCGGTAATGCGCTGATCCAGCGGCCAGGGCAGCAGCGCGCCGAATTCGGCGCCCAGTTCGTCCTCGTCCAGAGTGTCGCGGGTCATCGCCGTCTCCACCACACCGAAATAGGCGATACCGGCCGAGGCCCCCGTTCCGCCGAGTTCCACCCGCAGCGCACGGCCCAGCTGTTCCACCCCGGCCTTGCTCACCATGTACGGCGAACCGCCCATTCCGGGGGCGAACGCGGCGCACGAGGAGACCACGACGACGTGGCCGTGCGCCGCGATGACGTCGTCGAGCGCGGGCTGGATGGTGTTGAAGGCGCCGGTGAGGTTGATCGCCAGCACCCGGTCGAATTCCTCGGGATCGAGCAGCCGCACGGTGGCCGGGCGCGGGACCACGCCGGCGTTGGCCACCACCACATCGATGCGCCCGAAGTTCTCCCGCACCTGTCCGACGGCCAGCCGAACCCCCTCCCGGTCGGCCACGTCGACGGTGATCGCGACCGCGCGGATGCCCAGTGCGGCCGCGCTCGCGCGCACGGCTTCGGCGTCGATATCGAACAGCGCGACGTAGGCGCCGCGGTCGTAGAGCAGCCGGGCCAGCTCGTAGCCGATGCCGGCGGCGCCGCCGGTGATGATCACGACCTTGTCGCGCACGTCGAGTCGCTCACCCCCGCCGAGCACCGGGGCCAGCAGCGTGCGCACCATATCGAACGGTCCTGTGATCATCGGATACTGCTCATCTCTGCGGTGGTCGGATCCGGTACGTGGCGCGACAGCAGGTAGGAGTCCGCGTCGAAACTCGCTACGCGACGGCGGTATTCGAAACTCCAGTTCGGATACAGCCCGGCGTTCTCGCCCTTGTCGGTGGTGTAGTAGCTGTCGCAGCCGCCGCCCAGCCACACCGTATCGCGACTGCGCTGCCGCATCTCGTCGAGGAACCGGTCCTGCGCCGAGGCACGGACCTCGACACGATCGACAGCGTTGTCGCGCAGGGTTTTCAGCGCGTCGACGATGTAGGCGATCTGCGATTCGATCATGAAGATCGCGGACTGGTTCCCCGCGGCGCCGAACGGGCCGAGGGTCAGGAACATATTGGGGAAACCCGCGATCGCCGCGCCCAGATAACTGCTGGGCCGGCGGCGGTAGTGGTCGGCCACGGTCAGCCCGCCGACGCCCTCGATCCGCTCGTAGAGCTTCGGTATCGCACCGAACCCGGTGCCCCAGACGATGGTGTCGACCGGATACTCCGCACCGTCGGTGGTGACGATCGATCCGGGGCGGATCTCGGCGATCGACTCGGTCACCACCTCCACATTGTCGCGGGTGAGGGCCGGATAGTACGCATCGGAGAAGATCGCGCGCTTGCAGCCGATCATGTAGTCGGGAGTCAGTTTCCGCCGCAGGGCAGGATCGTGGACCTGGCGGCGCAGCTGCATCCGCGAGAGCGCCTGGAACGGATGGCGGAAGCGGCGGTCGACGAATCCGACCAGGCCGAAACTCTCGATACCCGCGTAGTAGGCGCCCCGGAGCGCGGTGCCCAGCAGCGGTAACCGGCGCAGCAGTGCGCGCTCCACGCCGAGGGTGGACCGATCCAGGCGGGAGACGATCCACGGGGCCGAGCGCTGGAACACCGTGAGCCGCCGCACCTTCGGCGCGATCTCCGGAATGAACTGCACCGCGGAGGCGCCCGTGCCGATCACGGCGACCCGCTCGCCGGTCAGGTCGTGCTCGTGGTCCCAGTGCAGCGAGTGGAACTGGGCGCCGCGGAAGGTCTCGCGTCCCGGCATATTCGGAATCTTCGCCTCGCTGAACGGGCCGACCGCCGAGATCAGCACATCGGCGCTGAGCACTCCCCGGTCGGTGCGCACGAGCCACCGCCGCCGCCCTTCGTCCCACTGCGCGCGCTCCACGTCGGTGCCGAAGCGCATATGCCGCACCACATCGTGGCGTTCGGCGACGTCGCGCAGATAGCCGAGGATCTCGGGCTGGCGTCCGTATGTGCGCGACCAGTCGGGATTCGGCGCGAAAGAATAGGAGTAGAGGTGCGAGGGCACATCGCAGGCGCACCCGGGATAGGTGTTGGCCTGCCAGGTGCCGCCCAGATCATCGGCGCGTTCGAGAATCAGGAAGTCTTCGAATCCGGCCGCGCGCAACGACACCGCGAGGCCGATTCCGGCGACTCCGGCGCCGATCACCGCGATCGGCGTGTGTTCGGCGGGGGCGCTCTCGGATACTGCCATCGTCGAATTCCTTTCGGTGCGGGCGTCGTTGCCCGAAACGACCGGTCTCGTACTCACAGGTCGACTTCGAGGGAGTCACCCGCCGCGCGGGAGACGCAGGTGAGCATCGTCGTCTCGCGTTCGGCGGGACTCAGCCGCCGATCGCGATGGTCGACAGCGCCCGCGTGCACGGCCACCGCGCAGGTGCCGCAGAAACCCTGGCGGCACGAGTAGGCGACGTCGGGCAGGACCCGGCCGATGGCCGCGAGTGCCGATTCGTCGGCGGCCACGTCCACGGTGTGACCGCTGCGCCGCAGCCGGATTCGGAACGGGCGGCCGTGCTGGACCGGCAGCGGGGAGAACCGTTCGGTGTGGACCGAAACGGTCGGCTCGTGGGCGGCGTCGGTGTTCAGCGCGGCGGCCATCAGCGGCGGCGGACCGCAGACGTAGATCGCGGTACCGCGCGGCACGTCGGCCAGGATCAGATCGAGATCGGCGACACCGAATTCGTCGTCGGGACGGATCTCGAGCCGTCCGCCGCGGTGGGCCGACAGCTCGTCGAGGAACGGCATCGTGGCCCGGCTGCGGCCGAGATAGACCAGCCGCCAATCGATTCCGCGCCGTTCGGCGTCGGCCACCATCGGCAGCAGCGGCGTGATTCCGATACCGCCGGCCACGAAGACATAGTGCGGGGCATCGATATATCCGAAGGCGTTGCGCGGCCCGCGCACTCGCAACCGGTCCCCCACCGCCACGTCGCGATGGATCTCGTCGGATCCGCCGCCGCCGTCGGGCAGGTGGCGCACGGCGATGCGATAGGTTCCGCGGTCGGCCGGGTCCCCGTTGAGCGAATACTGCCGCTGCCGCCCGGAGGGCAGGAGCACATCGATGTGCGCGCCCGGAACCCAGCTCGGCAACCGTTCGCCGTAGGGAGCGACCAGCGTCAGCACGACCACGTCCGCGGCCCGCATCTCGCGCCGGGCCACGATCAGCTCGCGTTCGAAACCGCTGCGGCGCACCGGGTTCGGTCGCGACAACACCTCGATTCGCGGTTCCGTGGTGACGCCGCGCTTGTACAGGTCGAAGATCGCGCCGACCGCCCGCAGCGGCATCGGCGGCCGATACCCCGGCCGCTCGGCGGCCACCGGGTACGCCACCGCCGTCACCGCCGGCCCTCGCGCGCCGCCGGCGACTGCGCGAGATAGCGCAGCGCGTTGTCCATGCTCCCGAGCTGGGAGGGGTGGAATCCGGGCCGCAGGTACCGCGGAATCTCGGTCAGGAAGGTCGACATCCGCGGCACCACGCCGCGGGCGGAGGCGCTGAGGAATTGCAGCGGCCAGAACCGCCCCTTGCGCGGATCGGGATCCTTGCCGAACAGATAGCCGCCCGCGATCACGAACAGCACCATCAGCGACGAGCTGGCCAGCACCGCCGTGCGGGCCTTGCGCAGATATCCGCCGTCGACGTGCATATACGCGTCGTAGACCACGCTGCGGTGTTCGACCTCCTCCGCGCCGTGCCAGCGAATCAGGTCCAGCATCGCCGGATGCATGTTCTTGGCCTCGAGCACGTCGTTGGTCAGCAGCCACTCGCCGATGACCGCGGTGTAGTGCTCCATCCCGGCGAACAGGCCCAGCCGCTCGCACAGCCACTCGTGTTTGGCGCGGCCGGTCAAGCCGTGATCACCGAGTAGGCGATCGACCAGCCAGGCCACCGTCTCCACCATCGGGGCCACGTCGAGCCCGAGCGCTTCCAGGTGGCGACGCGCCTGCGCGTGCGAGCTGGCGTGCTGATTCTCCTGCCCGATGAAGCCCTGCACCTCTTCGCGCAGCCGCTCGTCGTCGATATGGGGCAGCGCTTCGGCCAGGGCCGCGGCCATCGCGCGTTCCCCCTCCGGGAGAACCAGGTGCATCACGTTGATGATGTGAGTGGCCATGACTTCGCCCGGAATGTAGTGCATGGGGACGGAGTCGAAATCGAATCGCACATCGCGAGCCCTGATCGCATGGGCTTGGTCGTCGTAGACCGAGGTGTTCATGTCGCGTCCTTGCGGGTGGTCGAAGCGATGCTCCGACGGTAATGTTGACATCACTAGATGTCAACAGCAGCCGATGTCAACAAAACGCCTTGTCGCCGGCCCCCGGTAGCATCACCGCCATGGCCGATTCGCCGCACACTCCGAAAACGGGCAGCCGCCCCTGGCGTGGACGCGAACCGGCGGACCGCATCGCCGCACGTCGCGAACGGCTGCTGCGGGCCGGTTACGAGCTCATGGCCGGCGTCGGCGCGGCCGAGACCTCGATGCGCGGAGTATGCCGACAGGCCGGGCTCACCGAACGTTATTTCTACGAGAGTTTCGCCAATCTCGACGATCTGATGACCACCGTCCTCGAGAACACCGTCGAACAGTGCCGGGATCGACTGCTCGCCGCACTGGCCGAAGCACCCGAGGAGCGAGACCTGCTGTTCGGTCACGTGGTGCGCGCGTTCACCGATTTCCTCACCGAGGACCCCCGGCGCGGGCGCATCCTGTTCGTCGAATCGATCGCCACCCCGGCGCTGACCCGGCGCGGCAGCGAGCTGGTCGCGGTGATCACCGGGCCGATCGCGGCGGTGATCGCCGCCGACGACACCGACACACCGGCTCCCGACGAGACCGACGCGACGCTCAACGCGATGGCCATCTTCGGCGCGCTCGCCTACTGCTACCGCCCGTATCTGATCGGCGATATCACCATCGACCGCGACCGCTTCGACAACCACGCCGCCGCGATCATCCGGCAGCTCAGCACCGTGCGCTCGGCGCCGGTCCTGCGCTGAGCGCCCCTTTCCGACTTCCCTCCCGCACGCCGCTCCGGCACCGCTGGAACCGGTGCCGGACCTTGCCTCGTCCACCCTTCCGTAGTAGCGTCCAGACACGTGTCCATCAACGATGGATCCGGAATGCGGAAGGATTTCTCATGACGTTGGTCAAGCCGCGGCAGGTCTCCGGGGGCGAACACGAGCACGGCCACCTCGAAGAGTTCCGCACCGATCCGATCGCGCTGATGCAGCGGGTGCGCGCGGAGTGCGGCGATGTGGGTTCGTTCCGGCTGGCCGACAAGGACGTCATCCTGCTCTCCGGCGCCGAGGCGAACGAATTCTTCTTCCGCGCGGCCGACGAGGATCTCGACCAGGGCGCCGCCTACCCGTTCATGAAGCCGATCTTCGGCGACGGTGTGGTCTTCGACGCCAGCCCCGAACGCCGCAAGGAAATGCTGCACAACCAGGCCCTGCGCGGTGACTTCATGCGCGGGCACGCCGAGACCATCGCGCACGAGGTGCACCGGATCCTCGAAGGCTGGGGCGACGAGGGCGAAATCGACCTGCTCGAGTTCTTTGCCGAGCTGACGATCTACACCTCCTCGGCGTGCCTGATCGGCAAGAAGTTCCGGGAGGAACTCGACGAGCGGTTCGCACACCTGTATCACGAACTCGAGCGCGGCACCGACGCGCTGTGTTACGTCGACCCTTACGCCCCCATCGAGAGCTTCCGCCGCCGCGACGAGGCGCGGGCGAAACTGGTCGAACTGGTCCAGGAGATCATGAACGGCCGCATCGCGAACCCGCCGCAGGGCAAAGAGGATCGCGACATGCTCGATGTGCTGGTCTCGATCCGCGACGAGCAGGGCGAACTGCGGTTCTCCGCCAGCGAGATCACCGGCATCTTCATCTCGATGATGTTCGCCGGCCACCACACCACCTCCGGTACCGCGGCGTGGACGACCATCGAGTTGCTGCGCAATCCCGAGGTGCTGGCCCGGGTCGTCGGCGAACTCGACGAGCTCTACGCCGACGGCCAGGACGTGAGTTTCCACGCGCTGCGCCAGATTCCGCAGCTCGAGGCCACGTTGAAGGAGACGCTGCGGCTGCATCCGCCGCTGATCATCCTGATGCGGGTGGCGCGCGGCGAATTCGAGGTGTGCGGGCACAGCATCGCGCCGGGCGATCTGGTCGCGACCACACCGGCGGTCTCCAATCGGATCGCGGAGGATTTCCCCGACCCCGACCGCTTCGATCCGGGCCGCTACGTCGATCCCAATCAGGCGGATCTGGTGAACCGCTGGACGTGGATCCCGTTCGGCGCCGGGCGGCACCGCTGCGTCGGCCAGGCGTTCGCGCTCATGCAGTTGAAGGCGATCTTCTCGATCCTGTTGCGGGACTGGGAATTCGAGATGGCGCAACCCTCCGACAGCTACCGCAACGACCATTCCAAGATGGTGGTGCAGCTACAGCAGCCGTGCACGGTCCGGTACCGGCGCCGGCGGCGCGGGTGAGCCCCCGGCTGCCGGGCACGGTGGTCGCCGTCACCGGCGGCGCGCGGGGTATCGGCTATTCGATCGCCGAGCACCTGCGCGACGCCGGTGCGCGGGTGGCACTCGGCGATATCGACGCGGCCGCCGTCGCCGCGGCGGGATCGCGGCTCGGCGCCGCGGCGGCGCTGACGCTCGACGTGACCGATCCGGCCTCGTTCGCGGACTTTCTCGTGGCGGTCGAGACCGGGGCCGGCCCCGTCGACGTGTTGATCAACAATGCCGGCATCATGCCCGTCGGCCGCTTCACCGACGAATCCGACGCCATCACCCGCCGCATCCTCGAGGTCAACGTACTCGGCGTCATGAACGGCACCAAAGCCGCACTGCCGCAGATGCTTTCGCGCGGTCGCGGCCATATCGTCAATATCGCGTCGCTGGCCGGGGAGAACCCCACGCCCGGTATGGCGACCTACTGTGCGAGTAAACAGGCCGTGCTCGGCTTCACCGAGGCCATGCGGCTGGAATGCCGCGGCAGCGGAGTGCACTTCTCGGCGGTGTTGCCGACCTTCACCCGCACCGAACTGATCGCGGGAACCAAGGCTCCGATGGGTCTGCTGGCCGAACCCGAGGATGTCGCACGGGCGGTGACCCGGCTGATCGCGCGTCCGCGGCGCCGGGTCACCGTGACGAGGCTTGCCGGGGTGGCGATGGCGTTCAACAAGCTCACTCCGCGCGCCTTCGGCGAATTCACGGCCCGCCGCCTGGGCGTGCACCGAATATTCACCGACGACGTCGATCGCGCCGACCGCGCGGACTACGACCGGCGGGTCGGCAACACGCCGGAGGGCTGAAAACACAAATTCCGGCCGCTGCCGGATATTATCAGGAACGGCGTACGCCCTGGTCATCGCGCGGAAATCGGCGAACATTGCGGCGTGCGCCCTTCGACGTCTTTTGAGAGCCGCACCAACGGGTACCCAATCTGGGTCGGATTCAGTTGGAAGCGAGGTATCTCGAATGACACATGAACCGATCGCCCGTCGTGCCGAAACCGCCGCACGCCACGGTGCCAACAGTTATGACAACATCGAACCCTGGTTCGAGAAACTGGCCGCTCTGGATCATGCCGATCCGCATCGGGAGTCGGTCCGAGCGGAAATCATCGAACTCTGCCTGCCGCTGGCCGAGCATATCGCTCGGAAATTCTCCGGCCGCGGCGAGACGTTCGACGATCTGCACCAAGTGGCGAGGCTCGGTCTCGTCCTGGCCGTCGATCGATTCGATCCGGTACGGGGAAATTCTTTTCTCTCCTTCGCCGTGCCTACCGTGATGGGCGAGGTTCGCCGTCACTTCCGCGATTACACCTGGTCGACCCGGGTACCGCGCGCCGTCAAGGAATTGTGGCTGCGCATCGGTCCGACGACCGAACATCTGGCTCACGAACTCGGGCGCATGCCCACGGCCCGCGAGCTGTCCGAAGCTCTCGACGTCGACGGCCCGCAGGTGGTGCAGGCCATGATCGCCGGCAACGCCTATCAGCCGAACTCCATCGACGCGGTCGTCGACACCGACGACGGCGCGATCATGGACAAGCTCGGCGCCGAGGAACAGTGCTACCAACTGACCGAGGACGCGATGGCGGTCCGCCCGCTCATCGATGCGTTGCCCACCCGGGAACGCAGAATTCTGATCATGCGCTTCTTCGAATCCAAGACGCAGAATCAGATCGCCGAGAAACTGCAGATCTCCCAGATGCACGTCTCCCGCATTCTGACCCGCACGCTGAAAAGTCTTCGGCAGCAGGCGCTCTGCGAGCCACAGCCGACGTAGTGATCCATCCCACCGTCCGCACGACCGAAAGGTGTAGTCATGCCCAAGGAATGGTCTGCCAAAGAAGAACGCCAGTACGAACATGTGAAGTCCTCGGCCCGGAAACGGGGTGCGAGTAAAGATCGCGCAGAGGAAATCGGCGCACGCACGGTCAACAAGAATCGTGCGCAAGCGGGCAAAACCCGCACCGCGAGCCGCAGTTCCACCAACGATATGTCGCCACAGCGCCGCGGTGGCCAGCGGTCCGGCAAAGGTTCACAGGGACCGACCCGCGATCAGCTGTACAACGAAGCACGCCAACGCAATATCAAGGGCCGGTCGAAGATGACCAAGAAACAGCTCGCCAGCGCGCTGGGCAGATAACACCCGGCGCGACACATATCCCGTTGCGAATCCGATTCTCACGCAACATCATATCGAACGAAGAAAGGGTGCCCGGTCACATAGGCCGGGCACCCTTTCGGTCGGTTCCACTACTTACGTCGACCGTCAGGAGCCGCCCTTGTCCTGGAAGGCCTGTTGCCGTTTTTCCTCCACACCGGCTTCCGCACGGTGCTTCTCGGCTTCGGCTTCCTTCTGGGCGGCCTCGCGCTGCGATTCGGCGCGGCTCTGCTGAGCCTTGCCCTCCTCGCGCAGCTCGTCCTTTCCGAATACCTGACCGGCGGCCTCCTTGGCCTTACCCTTCGCGCCTTCCACGACGCCTTCGAGACCTTCGCGGCCTCCGCCCTTCTCGTGCTCCGACAAGGGATTCACCTCCAACACGTCGAAATCACTGACATCGGGCGCGATACCCGGCGACCCCGGCACGAAACGCCCGCCGACCGCTATTTCGGGCCGCTGTGGGCGCCCTCACCGCGTCTGGGCGCCGCGCCGCCGCTCCCGCCACGGATGGGCGAACCAGGTCAGGAGAAACAGCACCGCGAAGCACACACCGATGACGGTGGCGGCGACCGCACCGGCCACCGTGTCGAAGATCAGCACCGCGACCCCGGTGAGCGCGATGCCGAGCAGCGCCAGCCCGACCAGCGCGAAGGTGTGGGCGGTGCGCACCACGCTGCCCAGACGATGCTGCCGGAACAGGATGCGGTGGGCGGCGACCGGCGCGATCAGGAAGACCGTCGCCGCGATCGAGGCGGTCACGACCGCCAGGTACAGCCCGCGCATCGGGGTGGACACCGTGGTGAACCTGGCCTGGAACGGCAGCGTCAGCAGGAAGCCCGTCAGCAGCTGCACACCCGTCTGCACCACCCGCAATTCCTGAATCAAACTGGTCAGATTGCGGTCCAGCTGTTCGGTTTCCGTCTCACCACGGACCTCGCGGTCCCATTCCCGATCGCGGTCTTCCCGGCCGCCGGCGGACTGCGCCTGCTCCATCCGACAACCCTATCCCGGGCGGATCGTCCCGAGAGATCAATAGTTTCGGCCATAATGGTGCCATGCACACCGTCGAGGCGCCCGAGGTCCGCACCTGGAATTTCCCCCGCGGGATCGCCAGCGTCGCGGTGATGATCGAATTCGCCACCGAACACGGGGTCGACAGCGCACGGCTGCTCGCCGGATCCGGTATCGCGCCGGCCACGCTCACCGACCCCGGGGCACAGATTCCGGCCGAGGCCGAACTGGCGGTGGTGCGCAATCTGGTCGCCGAACTCGGCGACATCCCCGCCCTCGGCGTCGAGGTCGGGCGGCGGTACCGGCTGAGCACCTTCGGCATCTTCGGCTTCGCCTGCGTCACCAGTCCCACGCTGCGCGAGGCGATTTCGCTGGCCATGCGGTACTACCGGCTCGGATTCGCCTTCTGCACACCGATCGTCGAGTATCGGCGCGACGATGTGATCGCCTGGATCCATCACGAGCTCATCCCGCCGGATGTGCAGACCTTCCTGGTGGAGCGCGACATCGTCGCCATGCATCGGGTGATGGCCGATCTGCTCGGCCACGACTTCTCCTTCGCCCGCATGGAATTCGGCTACGACGAACCGCCCTACGCCGACCGGCTCGAAGCCGTGCTCGGCGCGCGGCCGCGCTTCGGGCGCGCGCACACCATGTTCACCGTCGCACCGGAGATCCTCGCCCAGCCGCTACCTCAGGCGAATCAGCAGACGTGGGCGGTCTGTATCGCTCAGTGCCGGGATCTGGTGCAGCGCCGCAGCGCGCGCACGGGTATCGCGGCCGAGGTCCGGGAACGACTGCTGCCCGGCAGCGGCGCGACCGGTATCACCACGCCGCCGCCGATCGAGGCGGTGGCCCGGGAGCTCAACATGAGTGTGCGGACGCTGCGCCGCCGCCTCACCGAGGCCGGGACCAGTTACCGGGCGCTGCTCGACGAGGTGCGCCGCGCGCTCGCGCAGGAAATGCTCTCGGGGACGCCGCTGACCATCGACGACATCGCCATCCGGCTCGGTTACGCGGAGGCGACGCCGTTCATCCACGCCTTCAAGCGCTGGACCGGAACGACTCCGGCCGCCTACCGGCGTGACCGGAAGTATTGATTTTCTGGCCGTCGATCTCTGCGCCCACCCCCTGATCTGCCCATACGGTACGAGGGGACGATCGGGACCAGGAAAGGGCGCGGCGATGGGGTTCGACTACGACGTGGTAGTCATCGGGTCGGGATTCGGCGGCAGCGTGAGCGCGCTGCGCCTGACCGAGAAGGGCTACCGGGTCGGCGTCCTCGAGGCCGGCCGCCGCTTCGCCGACGACGAATTCGCGAAGAACTCCTGGCGGGCGCGGCAATTTCTGTGGGCGCCGCGGCTGGGATGTTTCGGCATCCAGCGCCTGACCCTGTTGAAGGACACCTTCATCATGAGCGGCGCCGGTGTCGGCGGCGGCTCGCTGGTGTACGCGAACACCCTCTACGAACCGCCCGCGAAATTCTTCGCCGACTCGCAATGGGCCCATATCACCGACTGGGGCGCCGAACTGGCACCGCACTACGACCAGGCCAAGCGCATGCTGGGCGTCACCACGAATCCGGCGACCACGGCCTCGGACCGGGTGCTGCGCGAGGTGGCCGAGGAACTGGGCGTCGGCGCGTCCTTCCGGCACACTCCGGTGGGAGTCCTGTTCGGCGGCAACGGCACTCGCGCCGGACAGGAGGTGCCCGATCCTTACTTCGGCGGTGCCGGCCCGTCCCGGCGCACCTGCACCCACTGCGGCGAATGCATGACCGGATGCCGCCACAACGCCAAGAACACGCTGGTGAAGAACTACCTGTATCTCGCCGAGAAGGCCGGGGCCACCGTGCATCCGCACACCACCGTGGTCGATGTGGTGCCGCTGCCGTCGGGCGGGTACCGCGTCGACACCGTCCGCACCGGACGCTGGGTTCGCAAGGCGCGCCGCAGCGTCACCGCCGAACAGGTGATCTTCGCCGCGGCCGCGCTCGGTACGCAGCGGTTGCTGCACCGGCTGCGCGACCGCGGCTCACTGCCGCACATCTCCGCGCGGCTCGGCTATCTGTCGCGCACGAATTCCGAAGAGCTGCTGTCGATCCGGAGTCGGCGATCCGACACCGATTTCACCAAGGGGGTGGCCATCACCTCCTCGATCCATCCCGACGCCGACACCCATATCGAACCGGTGCGCTACGGCAAGGGCAGCAACGTGCTGTCGCTGATGACGACGGTGATGTACGACGAGGACGGCCGCACCTCGCCCGCCCGGCTGTGGTTGCGCGAGAACTGGCGGCGCCGCCGCGATCTGGCGAAGGTGCACAACCCGCGCCACTGGTCGGAGCGGATGATCGGCCTGCTGGTGATGCAGTCGGTGGACAATTCGCTCACCACCTACACCGAGCGCGGCCTGTTCGGCCGCCGGATGACCACCAAACAGGGTGAGGGACAACCGAATCCGACGTCGATCCCGGCCGGGCACGAGGTCGCCCGCCGCGTGGCCGACAAGATCGACGGCATCGCGACCGCCGGCATCACCAGCCTGTTCGGCATTCCGATGACCGGACATTTCATCGGCGGCTGCGTGATCGGCGATTCCCCGGAGACCGGTGTCGTGGATGCCTATCAGCGCATGTACGGCCATCCGGGCCTGCACATCGTCGACGGCTCGGCGATTTCGGCGAATCTCGGCGTCAATCCGTCGCTGACCATCACCGCACAGGCCGAACGAGCGCTGGCGCTGTGGCCCAACAAGGGTGAGCCGGATCAGCGGCCGGCGCTGGGTTCGCCCTATCGGCGGCTGGCCCCGGTCACCCCCAAAGCGCCCGTGGTTCCCGCCGACGCCCCGGGTGCGCTGCGGCTGCCGATCGTCGACATCACCTAGTCCGCGGCTGATCCGGCCGATCCGTACTCGCCACTACCGCCTCCGACGGCAGTTCGGGCGCGAGCGGTCCCAGTCGCAGCGAGGATTCCAGCAGCATCGCGTGCACGAACGCCTGGGGCAGATTGCCGCGCAACTGCCGCTGGGTGACATCGAACTCCTCGGCGAACAGCGCCGGGGTGCCGCACGAGGAGCGGTTGCGTTCGAAGAAGCGCATCGCGGTCACCGGGCGGTCGAGCTGGGCGGCCGCCATCGCCATCGTGAAACCGCACAGCAGGAACGCGCCTTCGCTCACCTCGAGCGGGCGATCGTCGTGGCGGTAGCGGTAGACGCAGTAATCGGTGGTCAGATCCCGCTGCACCGCGAAGAAGGTGGCGGCGTAGCGCGGATCGGAGACCGGGATCGCACCGCGGATCAACGGCAGCATCAGCGCGGCGTCCACACCGGGCTGATCGGGGGCGCGCTGCCAGCGGCCGGTCGGATGCACACCCGTGCGGGCCGCCTCGGCCACCAGCGTATCGGCAAGCGCACTGCAGTAGGCGGTATCGGCGCCGGTGTCCGGGCAGGCCGCGATCGCGCGCAATCCGGCCGCGCAGATCAACCGGGAATGAGTCCACAGCCGATCCTCGATCTCCCAGATACCGGCGTCGGGGCGGCGGTAATTGGCCGCGATCGCGGAAACCGCGATATCGACCGCGCGGCGATGATCGCCGCCGAGCCGGCCGTGGCGCGCGGCCGCGGCGAACAGCAACAGCGTCTCACCGAAGGTGTCGAGCTGGAACTGCCCGCGCACCCGGTTGCCGATCACCGGCCGGGCGCCCGGATATCCGGGGAGATCGATATCGCGCACCGCCGGCACGCTCTTCCCGTCGACGGTATAGGCCGGGGCCAGTGCGGGACCGTCGTCGAGCAGCCGGGCGGCGGTGAACCCGACCGCGTCGTCGAGCAGCGGATGCGGACCGGCGACGGCGATCGCCTGCCCGGCCAGGCATTGATCGCGGATCCAGACGTAGCGGTAGTCGTAGTTCTCGCCCTGGTCGGCGCGTTCGGGCAGGCTGGTGGTGGCGGCCGCGACCATTCCGCCGGTATCGGCGGTCATCCCGCGCAGCACCGCGAACGCGTGGGCGCTGTCGCGGGGCGCGGCGCTCGCACCGAAATCCGGGCGGTCGCGCCGCCACGCGTTTTCCGTTGCCTCCCAACAGGTATCGGGGTCGGGCAGCTCGCCGGGCAGGCCCTGGTCGGACAGTTCCAGAATCAGATCGTGACAGCGCCCGGCCGGAATCTGGAGGTGATCGGTCCACCCGCGGTCGGGTCCTCTCGGATCGAGTTCCGCCTTCGGCGCGCCGGTCCACCGCATCCGCAGCGCGCCCGCATGGGCGGTCCACACCCCGTCCTCGCAGTGCGGCCGACGGACCGATTCCGCGCCGAATCGCGCCATCGGCCGCAACACCACGTCGACCTCGGCGTCCTCCTGGACCGCCACGATCCGCCGCATCAGGATCGCGCGATGCCGGTCGCCGGGAAAGGCCAGCGCCTCCCGGCATTCGATCACCGCCGACCCGGACAGCCAGCGCGAGCGCCAGATCAGCGTGCCCTGCTCGTAGTAGCCGCCCCACACGAACCGGCTCGCGGGGGTGACGGCATACATTCCGGAACCTCCGAGCAGGGACGCGAAGACCGCGTCGCCGTCCCAGCCGGGCAGGCACATCCACGAGATGTCACCGCGCGGCCCGACCAGGGCGCCGCGCTGACCGTCGGCGATGAACGAGTACTCCCGCAGGACGTGGGGGGCGGCAGCGGAGTTCGCGATCATGGTTGGGAAATACCACGATCGCGGACGGTTAACCGCCCGCTCGCTCCCCTCGGCCCGGGCGGCTCCCGGCCGAGGGGGCTCGTGTTCGTGCGGACGGTCCGGTCAGGCCTTCCGCTGCGCGGAGGACCGGGCGGGATTGCCCTGACCGGCCGCTTTCGGATCCTTCTCGTCCTGTTTCGCCCGGACGCCGGATTCCACCCGGTCGCCCAGATCCTTGTCCACATTGCGCCAGTATTCGAAGGCGCGCGCCAGGACCGGCTCGGACACACCGTTGAGGAGATGGCCGACGATGTTATCCACCAACCGTTCTCGTGCCGCGTCGTCGAGCACCTGGCGGACCAGTGTGCCCGCCTGACCCCAATCGTCGTCGTCGCGGCGCAGCGTGTAGGCCTCGCGCACCATTTCGCCGTCGGTGTACCAGCCGGCGGTCGGACCGGCCCGGCCGGGTTCGGCGTGCGGTCCACCCTTGGAATTCGGCACGTAGACCGGGTCGCCCGGATTGTGGTGCCGCATGTGGCCGTCCTTGGTGTAGGAGTGCGACGGTGACTTCGGCGCGTTGACCGGCAATTCCTTGTAGTTCGCGCCGATCCGGTAACGGTGGGCGTCCGGATACGAGAACCACCGGCCCAACAGCATCTTGTCCGGGCTCGGTCCCGTTCCCGGCACCGCGTTGCTCGGCTCGAAGGCGGCCTGTTCGATCTCGGTGTGATAGTCGGACGGGTTGCGGTTCAACGTCATCCGGCCGACCTCGTAGAGCGGATAATCGCCGTGCGGCCACACCTTGGTCAGATCGAACGGGTTGAACCGGTAGGTTTTGGCCGCCTCGAACGGCATGATCTGCATCTTCAGCGTCCAACTCGGGTGGTCCCCGCGCTCGATCGCCTCCCACAGATCCCGGATGTGATAGTCGGTATCCATCGAGGCCATCTGATCGCCCTCGTCCTGGGTGAAGAACTCCACACCCTGGTCGGTGATGAAGTGGTACTTGACCCAGTGCTTCTCACCCTCGGCGTTGACCCACATGTAGGTGTGGCTGGAGTAGCCGTTCATGTGGCGCCAGGTGCGCGGGATACCGCGATCGCCCATCAGCCAGGTGACCTGGTGCGCCGACTCCGGCGACAGCGTCCAGAAGTCCCACTGCATATCGTGGTCGCGTAAGTTGTTGTCCGCCCGGCGTTTCTGCGATCGGATGAAGTCCTGGAACTTCATCGGATCGCGGACGAAGAAGATCGGGGTGTTGTTGCCGACCAGGTCGAAATTGCCGTCCTCGGTATAGAACTTCAACGCGAATCCACGCGGATCACGCCAGGTGTCCGGGCTGCCCCGCTCACCGGCCACCGTGGAGAACCGGGCCAGCATCTCGGTCCTCGCCCCGGGCTGGAACACCTTCGCGCAGGTGTAGGCGCTCATATCCTGCGTGACCTCGAAGACGCCGAACGCGCCGCCGCCCTTGGCGTGCGGCTGACGTTCGGGTACGCGTTCGCGGTTGAACGCGGCCATCTTCTCGATCAGATACGCGTCGTTGAGCAGGATCGGGCCATCGGGGCCTATCGTCAGCGAGTCTTCGTCGCTGGCCACCGGAATTCCGGCGTCGTCGGTGGTGAAACCGCCGGCGCGAGTCTTCTCGACCATCTCTCTCCTCTCCCGAATCGGATCGGTGCGGCGGTCTCGCCTCCGCGGCGGGCCCGCCGCGTTCACACGCTGATCAGTGCCCCTGTCGCTGGTGCGGCTCCCACTGGTCGCGCGCCTGCGTGCGCTTGCTCTCCAGCGCGATCCACGTCACGCCGCCGATGAGGCACACCGCGCACACCACGCCGGCCACGATCGCCCACCCGCCGAAGCCGTATCCGGCAGCGGTCAGCGCGAGCGCCAGCGCGACGAAGCTCAACGCACACAGGATGATGCCCGGAATGTTGTAAGTGTCCTCGATTCCCTCACCGGCATGCTTGCGCGGTGCTCGCAGCATCCGTCGCCGCTGCGCCTGCTCCTGCGATGTGCTTCCACGCGCCATCCGCGGGTCCGTCATCATGGGCACCTCCGTTTCCCGGTTGCGGCCGCACAGGGCACACTCCTCCCTGCTTGCAGGCGTACTACCCGGGTTGGGCGGTTCGAATCAGGCGAATCCCACCGGACCGGGGCCGTTCATCCGATGGATTCGACGATCTTGACCACGACCAGCACGACGGCCACCAGCAGATATCCACGCAGGGCGAGCATGCCCGCGGTGCGCAGCGGGGTGAACGACGGACGCTCGAGGGTGTGCAGCGCCGGAGTGCGGAAGGTGTCGCGGTCCCCGGCGAGTTCGGCGCGTTCGGAGCCGCGGTCCAGTTCCTGCACCTGACCGGGGTCGAGGTCGCCGAACCGGGCCGCGGTCGCCGCGGCGGAGCGGCGCCGCGTTCGCCCGTGGGCGAGCAGGGCGACCGCGCCCCCGGCCAGACCGGCGAGCACGCCCGCACCCAACCCGAACTCGAGGGTCCGGGTGCTCAGGCCCGGGAAGAACGTGGCGGCGGTGAGCGCGGCCGAGAGCAGCACCAGCGCCCAGACGATGATCGCGGCGCAGATGTTCTGCCGCAGCGTATTCACCCACGGGCCGAGTACGTCGCGGTCGTTGCACAGCAGCACCAGGAATACCGTCGCCGAGGGCAGCAGCACCCCGGCCAGCGCCTGCACACCCTGCGTGATCAGGCCCAGCACGTGGTCGGGGCTGAACGAGATCGCGGCGGCGACGGCCAGCAGGGCCGCGTAACCGGCGTAGAAACCGGGTGCCTCGGACACCTTCCAATGCAGTGAATGCCGCCGCCCGAGCGTATCGCCGAGGGTGTAGGTCGTGGCCAGACCGACCGCGTTGGCGCCGATCAGCGAGGCGTCGAGCAGGACGATCGCGAACAGCGCGCCGACCACCGGGCCCGCGTGGGCGCGCAGGCCCGCCGCGACCGCACCGGCGTCGGTGAAGCCGCCGACCGGACCGGTTCCCGACAGTCCGTAGGCGGTCGCGGCCATGATCGCGATCGCGCCGGCCATCACCACCACGATTCCCAGCCACAGGTCGATGCGCTCGTAGCGGATCCAGCGCGGGGTGATGCGCTTGTCGACGATGTTGGACTGCTGGAAGAACAGCTGCCACGGTGCGACGGTGGTGCCGACGATCGCCACGATGATCAGCAACAGGGTCGACGAGAGCCCGCCCGGCAGCGACGGGATCAGCCCGTGCCCGGTGCCCGATACGCTCGGATGGACCAGCAATGCCATCGGGAACAGCACGATGTTCACCGCGATGAGCGTCATCATCAGGCTCTCCCACCGCCGGAACGACCCGCCCGCGACCACGGCGAACAGCGCGACCGCCGCCAGCGGCACCGATACCGCCTTCGGCAATCCGAAATAGCTCAGAGCCATTGCCACGCCGATGAATTCGGTGACGATGGTCAGCGCGTTGACGACGAAGAGATCGCCGACGCTGAACGCGCCCCAGAACTTCCCGAATCGCGCGAAGATGAGCCGGGCATGGCCGACCCCGGCCACCGCACCGAGCCGCACCACCATTTCCTGGTTGACGTACAGCACCGGAATCAGCAGCACGAGCGTCCAGAGCAGAGCCATGCCGTAGTTCTGACCGGCCTGGGCGTAGGTGGCCACGCCGCCGGCGTCGTTGTCGCCGACCATGACGATCAGGCCGGGCCCGATCACCGCCGCCAGCATGCGCAATCGCTGCATCCGGCTGCGGCCGGCGAGGTCGTCGTGCTGCCGGATCACGCCCAGCGCGCCGACGATATCGCCGACGTGGGCGTGATCGGCGACAGCGCCGGGCGGTGTGGCCGGGGTTCGGGTGTCGTCGGAGTAGGTGGTCATCGCCGCGCTCGCTTCCTGAAACTCTGTGCTCACCAGTTGTTTTCGAGTTCCGGGCTAGTGGAGTGCGCCCGGGCGGCGTTCGAGGTGAGCGCCGAGCGCGGCGGTGTGCACGGGCGCCGACGGACGGCAGGAACGCAGGTTGTGGCGCTCGAATTCGGTCAGGCGGCGGCCGGTGAGTCGACGGAAGACAGTGCGGTACATGGGTTCTCCTCAGAGGTGAAACCCGGCTGCGGGCAGCCCGCGGCACCCCGGAACCCCGCACCGGCGACGCCGATGCGTGGATCGGGGGTGAGTTCAGGCGGACAGGCAGCGCGCCGGGGACGATACGGTTCGCGAACTCGGATACGGACTATCTCCGGATGGCATCGCCCCTCACCTCCTCGCTGCCGGGACGCACGCGCACGTCGTTGTTCTGGTGATCGGCACCACGCGAGAGGGAGACCCGCCCGAACGGCGGATACGCACCCCTCTCGTCAGAGCTTCGGCACTGTACGACGTATCCCCTTGCGGGAGAAGCCACTTCGGATCATCCCTTAATCCGGGAAGATCTGTCCTAACCCTGGGCGTCTCTCGACGTCGTCGGATCAGTGGCCTGTGTTCGTACAGGAGCCTCGCCTAGCGAGGTGCTGACTGCAAAAGAGTGAACCCGGAATTCGCGATTGTCAAATCGGCGGCCACCGGCGGGGTTGCCAGGATCCGATCGGCGGTGTTTACTTCCCTCCCGGCGCCGCCGGCCGGCGCCGTTCTACGCGGGTCGTGTCCCGGAAGGAGGTGGTCGCTGTGCCCGACGACAGTCATTTACGTCGTTTTGCCAAGAATTCACTCGGCGACCATTCTCGTGTCGACGCGACCGTGCCGATGTCGCGGTAGCCTGCGCGCGCGAGTTCTCGCCCTCCATCGAAGGGTTGTCTCATGTCGACTTGGGAGATGCTGCTGCGCCTGGCCACCGGTGTCGGTCTCGGTGCGGTGATCGGTTTCGAACGGCAGTACCGGGCCCGGATGGCCGGATTGCGGACCAACGCCCTGGTCTCCGCGGGCGCGGCGTTGTTCGTGCTGCTGTCCGCGCACGGCTTTCACGGCGGCGCCGCCGATCCGACCCGGGTCGCGGCCCAAATCGTTTCCGGTATCGGCTTTCTCGGCGCGGGTGTGATCATCCGCGACGGATTGAACGTGCGGGGGCTCAACACCGCCGCGACACTCTGGTGCGCGGCGGCGGTGGGCGCGCTCTCCGGCGCCGGGATGTACGGCACCGCGGCGGCGGGAACGGTCGCGGTGGTCATCGTCAATATCGCGTTGCGGGCGGCCGGGCGAGCGGTCGACCGCCAGCCGGAATCGGGTAACGAGCAGCCAGCGCACTACGCGTTCACCGCCGTCACCGACGACGCGCACGAAGCGCATGTGCGCGCGCTGCTGGTCCAGTCGTTGACGCGCACGGACTTCCGGCTCGTGTCGGTCGCCAGCGCCAACGCCGAGGATGCCGGCCGGGTGGAAGTGCGCGCGGATCTGGTCGGCGATCAGCGCGACGACCGGCAGATGGAATCGGCGGTCAGCCGGCTGAGCCTGGAACCGTCGGTGACCAGCGTCGGATGGCGGACGGTCGAACCGGTCGCGCCCGGGCTGTAGCTCTGACCTGCACCGATGCCTTCGATCACTATGCTGACGCCGTGAGCAGTGTCGCCCCGATGGTTCCCGTACCCGCCGATCCGGACACCGTGACCGCGGTGGGCCCCGAGGACGACCCCACCGCGGTGGGCCTGAGCCGCGGCGACGTCGAGGCGGTGTGGGAGTCGGTCCGCGCGTGGTACCGGATGGGAACCACTCCGGCGATCCAGATCTGCCTGCGCCGCCACGGCGCGATCGTGCTGAACCGGGCTATCGGCCACGGCTGGGGTAACGCCCCCGGCGACGGACCCGACGTCGAACGCATACCGATCACCGTCGACTCTCCGTTCTGCGGTTTCTCCACCGCCAAAGGCGTCGCCGCGACGGTGACGGCGATGCTGATCGAACAGGGCGCCTTCGCGCCGGAAGACCGGGTGTGCGACTACATTCCGGAATTCGCCGCGCACGGCAAGGGCCGCATCACCATCGCCGATGTGCTCTCCCACGCCGCCGGGGTGCCGTTCATGCCGGCGGGCTACCGCGGCTTCGACGCCGTCGTCGACGAGGAGGTCGCGGTGCGGGCGCTGACCGAGTTGCGGCCGAGTTGGCCGCCCCGGCGGTTTCGCGTCTATCACGCATTGACCAGTGGATTGATCCTGCGTCTGCTGGTCCAGCGCGCGACCGGCAAACGGATGCGCGACCATCTCGCCGAGCAGGTGCTGAATCCGCTCGGTTTCCGGTGGACGACCTTCGGGGTGAGCCCGGAGGACGTCGACCGGGTGGTGCCGAGTGTGCGCACCGGACCGCGACCCTCCCGGGCCTGGTCGGTGGTGGCCGGCAAGGCACTCGGCGGTGGAATGAGCGCCTCGACCTCGGCGGATTCGGTGCGCGCGTTCCTCACCGCGGAGCTTCCCTCCGGCAATCTCGTGACCACTGCCGCGGAACTCTCGCGCTTCTATGAAATCCTTTGTCGCGGTGGGGAACTCGACGGTGTGCGGATCCTGTCTCCCGACACTCTGCACAGCGCGATCGCACCCGCTCCCCGGATCCCCGGCATCGCCGGCCGGGTCAGTCGAGCCGGCTTCGAGCTGGGCGGGCGGCGGTCGAAATTCGGCGCCCACACCGAAAAGCATTTCGGCCGTAGCGGATTGACCACCCAGTACGGCTGGGCCGACCTCGACCGCGGACTGTCCGGCGCGATTCTGACCAGCGGTAAGTCGACCGTGGACACCGAGCGGCCCTGGCAGTTGTGCGCACAGATCTCGGCGGTCGTTCCCCGCTCGCCCGTCGCCCGGCCGTAGCGGCGGCATCCTCGCGGCTCCCGGCCGTCCGGCCGCTCCGGGTCTCAGCCCTGCGGCTCGGGAAGCCGAAGTCGTTTGAGCGACACCGCGTTCAGCGCGACGATGATACTGGAGCCCGACATGGTCAGTGCGGCGATCTCCGGGCGGAGGGTGAATCCGAAGGCCGGTTCGAGCACGCCGGCCGCGATCGGGAGTGCGACCGCGTTGTATCCCACCGCCCACGCCAGGTTCTGGTGCATCTTGCGCAGCGTGCCGCGGCCGATCCGTAAGGCGGTGGGCACATCGAGCGGGTCCGATCGCATCAGCACGACATCCGCGGTGTCGATGGCCACGTCCGTGCCGGCCCCGATGGCGATGCCGAGGTCGGCCCGTGCCAGCGCGGGCGCGTCGTTCACGCCGTCGCCCACCATCGCGACTTTCCTTCCGCCCGACTGTAATTGCGCGATGGTGTCGGCCTTGTCGCCCGGCAGCACCTCCGCGATGACGGTATCGATGCCCAATTCGGCCGCGATACGATCGGCCGTGGCGCGATTGTCGCCGGTCAGCATCACGACTTCCACACCCAGATCGTGCATTTCGCGCACCGCCGCGGCGGCGGTCTCACGGGGTTCGTCGGCGATCCCGACCACCGCGACCGCCTTGTCGTCGACCGCCACCAGCACGGCGGTCTGCCCGCCGTCCGCGATCCGGGCCCGAGCGCCGGCCAATTCGCCGAGTTCGATCCCCTCCCGATCCAGCAGTCGCCGGTTGCCGACCACGACACGCTGCCCGTCGACCGTGGCGACGGCGCCGTGTCCCGGCACGTTCTCGAACTTCTCGGCCCGCGCCGGCGCGGCGCCGCGCTCCTGCGCGTAGCGGACGATCGCCTGTGCCAGTGGGTGTTCCGATTCGCGTTCGACCGCGGCCAGCGCCGCGAGCAGCCGGGGCGAGGGCTCCGCCGCCGCGGTCACGAATTCGGTGACGGCCGGTTCGCCCTTCGTCAGCGTGCCGGTCTTGTCCAGCACCACCACGTCGACGCGCGCCGCCGTCTCCAGGGCCAGCGCGTTCTTGAACAGCACGCCCCGGCGAGCGCCCAGTCCGGTGCCGACCATGACGGCCGTCGGCGTGGCCAGGCCCAGGGCGTCGGGGCAGGTGATCACCACGACGGTGATGGCGAACAACATGGCCGTGGCGAAGGTGGCTCCGGCGAGCAACCATCCCGCCAGCGTGACCGCACCGCCGATCAGTGCGACCAGTACCAGCCAGAACGCCGCCCGGTCGGCCAGCTTCTGGCCCGGCGCCTTCGAATTCTGCGCCTGCTGAACCAGATTCACGATCTGCGCCAGCGCGGTGTCGGAACCGACCTTGTCCGCACGCACGCGCAGGGTGCCGTCGACGTTGATGCTCGCGCCGATCACCGGAGCACCCGGTTGCTTGTGCACCGGCAGACTCTCCCCGGTCACCATCGACTCGTCGACCTCGCTGTCGCCGTCTTCCACGACGCCGTCGACCGGGATCTTGGCGCCCGGCCGCACCAGCAGCAGATCACCGACGGCGACCTCGGCGGTGGGAATCTCCACCTCCTCGCCGTCACGCACCACCACCGCGCGCGGTGGCGCGAGGTCGAGCAGCGTGCGGATGGCGTCGGTGGCGCCGCCCCGGGCGCGCATCTCGAACCAGTGCCCGAGCAGCACGAAGGTGGCGAGCATGGTCGAGGCCTCGTAGAAGACCTCGCCGCCGCCGGTCAGCGTGATCGCGAGCGAATACAGCCATCCCGCCCCGATGGCGACCGCGACCAGCACCATCATGTCGAGGGTCCGCGCCCGCAGCGCCTGCCACGCACCGGTGAAGAAGATCGTCGACGAATAGCCGATCACCGGCAGACTCAGGATCAGCGCCCACACATCCTGGCGTAGCCCGAACGGCACCGGCAGGTCGATGCCGAACATGTCCGTCGCCATCGGTGACCACACCATGACCAGCACCGAGAACACCAGCGCGACCAGAAATCGGTTGCGCATGTCGGCGGCCATCGCGGCCATCGACATGTCGTGGTGGTCGTGGGTGCCGTGGTGATCGCGCCTGGGCTCCGCGGGTTCGTGCCGGTGCGCGCCGTCGGGACGAGACGGGCCGGACGGCTCGGCCAGCGGATCGCAGACGTGCCGGGGAACCGATCGGCCGGAGCAGTGGATCCCGCAGTCGCGCAACCACTCCCGCAAATCGTGGACCGAGGTCCGGCCCGGGTCGAAGCTGACCGTCGCGGTCTGGGCGGCGGGATTGACCGTGGCCTCGAGCACGCCGGGGCGCCGTTGCAGGACCCGCGTGGCGACCTGCCGCCGGCTCGCCCAGTGCAGGCCGTTCAGATCCAGTACCACGGTTTCATGGCCGTTGCCGTCCATGTGCACGACTCCTCTCGACAGGCCGAGCGATTACCACGACCATATACCCACAGGGGGTATATGCCAAACGAGGCCCCTTCACCAGCCCTGGAAGGTCGCCGCTCGCCACCCACACGGGCCGTCGTTAACATGGTCGGCTCGGGGGGCGACTATTCGGCGATGGATGTTTCGGGCGGCGGAGGTTCCGGTGAGGATTTCGAACTCCCGCGGCGGGCGCGACACCGTCGATATCGCGCTGGTGGTGCCCGGTAGCGGACCGGCGGGCCTGTTCGGCCCCTCCTGTGAGGCGTGCGCCGCGCTGGCGGTGGAGGACATCAATCGCGCGGGCGGAATTCTCGAGCGGCCGGTACGACTGCACACGGTCGATTCGGGCGCACCGCTGCCACTGCTGGCCGAACGAATCGATCGCATGATCGGCACCGGCGCCGTCGACGGCGTGGTGGGCTGGCACCTGTCCAATGCCCGCCGGGTGCTGACGCCCCGCACGGCGGGGCGGGTCCCGTACGTCTACACCACGTTCTACGAGGGCGGCGAGAATTCCGACGGCGTGTACATGGTGGGCGAGACGCCCGATCATCAGCTCTTTCCCGCGCTGCGCTGGCTGCGCGCGGAGCAGGGCATCCGCCGCTGGTGCATCGTCGGCAACGATTACGTGTGGCCGCGCGAAACCGCCCGGGTCACCCGCGAGGCGGCGGCATTCGGCGACATCGACATCGTCGGCGAGGCATTCGTCCCGCTCGGCAGCCGCGCCTTCGGTCCGGCCCTCGACCTGATTCGCCACTCCTCGGCGCAGGGGGTGCTGCTGTTGCTGGTCGGCGCCGACTGCGCGGCGTTCAATCGGGCCTTCGCCCGCGCGGGTCTCGACGAGCACCGGTTGCGGCTGAGCATGATGATCGGCGAGGACGTCCTGTTCGCGGGTGGCCCGGACAGCACCCGCGGATTATTCACCGCCTCAGGCTATTTCGAGAGTGTGGTCTCGCCCGAGGCGATGGATTTCGGCAGCCGCTACACGGCTCGGTACGGCACCTTCGCACCCGCGCTGAACAACATCGGCGAATCCTGTTACGAGGGCCTGCTGCTGTTCGCCTCGCTGGCGGAGGCGGCGCGCAGCCTCGACGTGCGCGCCATCGAACGCCATGCCTCCCGGGTTCGCTACGGCGGCCCGCGCGGTGAGGTGAAGGTGCGCGGCGCGCACACCACCCAGCCGGTCTACCTCGCCGATGCCGACGGCGTCGACTTCGCGGTGGTGAGCGAATTGCGCCGCGCCTGAGCCGGATTCGGCTTCTCCGCGCTGTCGGCGGCGTGCCGGCCGAAGGGATCGCCCGGCCGCAGCCGCCCGATGAGCAGCGCGATGGCGGCGCACCCGATGCCGATTCCGGCCGCGACCAGTCCCGGCACCGCGGTGACCGCGGCCTCCGCACTGCGGAACCAGGTATGCGAATATTCGATCCGGCCGAGGTCGCGACCCTGCAGAGCCACCCCCGCGGACGGCACGAACAGGATGACGATGCCGACGACCGCACTGGTCGCTCGCGGGCCGATGGCACATCCCAGCGCATATCCGGCGACCACCGCCAGTGCGATACAGCTCGGCACTGTTACCGCCGCGGTCGGGACGTCCACCAGCGACGAGCTCACCGCAGCGGCGATGGACAGCGCGACGGATCCGGCGACAGCCTGCAACGGCAGGCGAATGCGCCATCCGGCGTAGAGGCCGGCGCCCGCGGCCGCGACCACCAGCACGGTCGACCAGGCCGGCCGCGGAACGGTGAGCAGGGCCGACCCCGCGGAAGCGAAGGCCACCATCACCACCACCAGCATTCCGTCGCGTCCGGGAAGCAGCAGCGCCGCCACCGCGGTCGCGAGCAGCAGGAGCGCCCCGCCCACCAGAATCGATACCAGCGCGCCGCCGCGGGCCATCCAGACGGAGGTCCCCAGCGTCGCCGAGACGATCACGACCGCCGACACCACCGGTTTCAGCGGTACCACCGCACTGTCGTCGGGTTCCGGTCGCTGTTCTTGGCGAAAGAGCAGGGCCGTGCCGAGCATCAGGACGAGTGCGACGACAATCATCCAGACCGGAGGCGCCCCGCGCATGATGCCCTCCCCCGCGACGGTGGAGGCGAAATCCGGCGCCTGGGTGAGGTCGGCGAACAGAATCGAAGCCAGCGCACCGAACAGATACCCCCCGGCAGGGGCTCGCCGATGCCACACCGCCGCGGCCAGACAGCCCAGGATCACTCCGGCGAGCATGGAGTCGACGTAGTTGAGCGTCGACAGGGTCCGGGTCTCCAGCTTCACCAGCAGGGTGTGGTTCACCAGCATCGCCGAGGTCGCACAGAAGACCGCGCACCAGGCCAGGCGGCTGCTGCCGATCGCCGCCGACACCGAGACCGCGATGACGGCGATCAGCGCGCCGGCGGTGAGGGCCAGCGGCATATTGAAGATCAGCAGGTCGACCTGCAGCGCCGATCCCGGCGACAGCCAGGATTGGCTGATCGGCATCATCATGGCCAGCCCGGCGATCGCGGCGCTGACGCATGCGGCCGAGGTTTCCACGGCCACTCGCAGCCATTGCGCGTCGGTGATTCCGGCCGACAACCGATGTACGTGCCCCCGGATATCCGGGGAACCGAAAGTCACAGCACTCATGCCGGACTCCGTCCCCAGCAGGTAGCGCCTGGTTGTGACTTCCCCGCCGATTCGTTAGCCGAATGATTGCGGGACCGACATTACCGGAGCACGAAAGCCCTCTTTCGGCATCTGATCACCGTCCAAGAGCGAAAATCGGCAATTCGATGATGATTTGCTAACGGTTCGGTCGCGGCGGATATAGGTTTCGTATCAATTCCCGCCGCGACCGCGTGTCCGCGCCCGTTCACCGCGATCGCCGCCGGTACGCACGGGCGCGCCCGTTGCCGGATCGTGTCCGTGATCCCGGACTGATCGACTACGGGCGCCGTGTGGATTACCGGGCTATATCGTCGGCGGGCGCCTCCCCGCCCTCGGGTCCGGCCGAGGAACTCGCACTGCGAAACAGCGGACGATGCGCCACCCCGCCGGCAGGTGCCGGCGTCTCGATGGGTACCGGACTGTGGCTGAACAGATTCGGCTGCTCACTCATATCGGATGTCCTTCAGACTCTCACCATCGACGGCCCGTCCGGCCAGCGAATCGGCCGCACCGCTCGCGCGCACAGCGCACTGTGCGATTACCGACAGCACTTACAGTACACCCCCGATAACCGACCGCGGGCGCGACGAGCCGAGACCGGTCGTTCGCGTCGTGGCACGGAATCGGTTCGGCGGGCACACATTCCGCGACCGCGTGGGCGTCAGCCGCGGCCGTGCCGCAGTTCGTACTGCTCGCGTTCGGCCGCCGCACGCTCCCGTTCGGCGATGTCGGCCAGTTCGGGATCGAGCCCGTGCTTGAGCAGGCGGTGCCGCCGATACACGTACATCAGCGCGATGGTGAAGTAGACCAGCGGGACGTACAGCAGCGCCGCCATCGACAATCCGATCCACAGCGGGCCCGGGACCAGCAGGAACAGGCACAGTACGGGGATGATCGGCACCAGGAATCGCAGCAGGTAGCGGCGGGCGGCGCCCGGGCCGGTCAGATCGCGAAGGACCCACTGCTGCATCGAGGGCGGCAGCGTGGCGCCGCAGATATAGCGCACGCGCTGAACCGGATTCGGCTTCTGCTCACTCATGGGTAGCTCCCTGGATATCGGCGAGCGCGGCTCGCCGGGCGGCCTCGTTGACGCGGGTCAGTACCTCGCGCAGTTCCTCCAGATCGGCCAGGCTCACGCCCAGCCGCCGCACGACCGCCGGGGGGATCAACTCGGCCTGGCGGCGCAGCGCCCACCCGGCTTCGGTCAGATCGATCAGCAGTGTGCGTTCGTCGCGCGGATCACGATGGCGGGTGATGAGGCCTGCCGACTCGAGCCGCTTGAGCAGCGGAGACAGCGTGGCGGAATCGAGTTGAATCGCCTCGGCGATGGCCTTCACCGACATCGGAGCCTCGCCCCACAGCGCCAGCATCACCAGATACTGCGGATGGGTGAGCCCCAAGGGCTCCAGCAGCGGGCGATACACCGTCAGCACCGATCGGTTCGCGACGGCCAGGGCGAAACATACCTGCCGGTCCAGCCGCAGCGGATCGTCGACGTCGGTCGTCATGCCCACCTCCTCGTGTCGAGGCCAGATTAGCGTGCTAATAGTTAGTGCACAAACTATTAGTGCGCCATCACACACTCGGCGACGCGAGCGAGACGCCTAACTCACGTGAGGTGATGTACTGTTCGCGACGATCGGCCGAGCTCGTGGTGCCCGTGGGTGTGATCGACCGGACCGCCCATCCGGGCTCGTTCCGTCGTGGCCCCCAGTTCCCGTCCGCATGGAGCGAGCCCGGATTTTCACAAGCGGAGGCGGAGAGGGCGGAGCCGAGTGGCCGGTCCGCCGCACCCGTCACGGTCGGCAATCACCGTGCCGCACCGGTGGATTCAGATCAGACGAGGACCTTCTGTTTGCGGATCCGACGCTGCACATCTCGCATCATCATCTTCGTCCCGGAGAACCGAATGAACTTGGGGATGAAGCGGTTCACAAATCCCACGAACTGGAACAGATGCTCGAATCGGCGCTGGTCGGCCGCGCTCCACTCGACGCCCATCTGTTCGCGGAAATGCGGAGGCAGGAAGCCGGCGGTCAGGAAGCGCAGCAGCCCGCCGAAGAGCAGTCGCATGTACCAGTGGATCATCCGAAGATGCAGCAGGTCACCGATATACGCTCGGAAGGCGTCGTCGACGATCACCTGACGGCAGGCCTCGACCCAGTACTCGTCGAATTCGGCGCGCGTCTTCGGCCACATGTCGGGATGCACCTGCAGCGTCGTGCCGAAGGTGTCCGCGCCCTGATAGAACGCCTCGAGCTCCTCCGGTGACATCTTGCCGTTGATCAGCTGATGGGAGTCCTCGAAGCCGATGTAGATGCAGGCCGCGACATACAGCTGCAGATTGCGGTCGAAGGCGTTGTACTTCACCTTCGAGCCGGGTTTCGACCGCACCTGCCGGTGCGCGACATTCACCGCCTCACGGAACTCCTCCTTCTCCTCGGGCGTGCCGAGAATCGCCACCGCCAGATACGACGCCGTGGTGCGCAGTCGCTTCCACGGATGCACCATGAGCGCACCGGATTCCACGGTGCTCTCCATGACACCGGCCGCCACCGCGGGATGCGCGAACTGCATCGCGACGTTGGCCGTGGCGCCCGCGAACATCCAGAAATCCAGGGCGTCGGGCAGTTGCGCGGGGCGCTTGCGCGGTGAGCGATAGAAGTCCGGGATGTGAATGCGCGTCTGCTCCAGGGTCAGCGGCGGCGTCTGCGCGACGTCGGGCCGCACAGCTCGCTCGTCCTCCGCCCGGCCTCGCCCGACCGGCACGGATTCCTCCGGAACGTAGGAATCACTGTGCGGGTCGGTGTAATTCGGCTCCCAAGGCTGCGTTGCCGTTGTCATGCGAGTCCTCTCTCGGAACGTTTCGCCGGCGCGACCGGAGATGCGCCGGGCCCCGCGCTGCGGGGCGCGGGCGGTGCCGCCGGGATCGGCGGCACCATGCGACACGGGAGACCGAGGGGCCCGCCCGGCAGACCGGCTCGTCTCGGAGCCGACGCGACAACCACCGATGCGCGGTTACCGGCGCTCTCGCGGATTTCTCCCTCTGCCCCGGCGACACCCCCTCGTACACTCCTCAGGGTCGGCCCGGCCTCCATTATGTTACCCGTAATTCTCTCTCGATCAACGGGCCAATAACGAAATATCCCGTACTTGAAGCCGCATGCCGTCATCTAAGTTGTCACATATTCAAGAACCGCTACGCCTGTCGCGCAAGCCGTCCGAACAACGTCATCTCCATCAATCCGATCACCTGGGCTCGAGGGCAGATCTGCTGGTCGTTGCCGAACAGCCGCCCCAGACCGACGACGAGGCCGAATCCGGCATGGACCAGGATGCGGGCCTGCGCCCGCGCCAGCTCGGGCCGCGCATCGACCAGCAGTTCCACCCATTCGGCGACCACCAGCCGCTGGATATTGCGCAGCACCGTGCGCTCGTAGGCGCCGACATTGCCGAATTCGGCGTAGTAGACGAACGTCAGCTCGCGCTCGGCGAACGATCCCTCGACATAGAGGTCGATCAACCTCGCCAGCGCCTCCTCGGAGGTCTGTGACGCCTCCACCGCGGGTGCGATCGCGGCGGCCATCCGGTCGGCCACCCGCCGGAATGCCGCCGCCAGCAAGGCATCCTTACTGCGGTAGTACCGGTACACCGCCGAGGCCGCCGACAGTTCGGCCGCCGCCGCGATCTCCTCCACGCTCACATTCGGATAGCCGCGCTCGTGGAACAGCTCGACCGCCTTGTCGAGCAGCACCCGATGTTTGAACGATTGCGGAATCTCGTTCGCTCGTACAGGTTCCGGCGCGTCGGCGGCCACCGGCAGGTCGGCGCGGATCAACGACCACGCGGCCTCGCTCAGCAGCACCGCGAGCGATTTCGCCGGCAGATGCGCGTGGTGGTCGCCGATACTGCTCACCACACTGAAGATCGCGACGGCACGCACCAGGCCCGCGCGGCGGGACAACTCCGGGCGCAGTTCGCCGATCAGCGCCCGCAGCGCGGAGATCGCGGTCTCGAACCGTTCGTCGAAGGTCCGGCGATCGTCGCGATCGAGGTAGCGCGCCTCCCACCGCGCCAGCGCGGCCGTGGGGCGATTGGCGATGGTATCGGCCACGATGGCATCGATGACGAGTCCGAGTCGCGTTTCGGCGCTGTGGCTCTGCGCCTCCGCGGGCAGCGTCACCGCGGTCACCGCGGCTGTGGACAAGCGCAGCAGCTCCTCGCGGAACAGCGCGTACTTGCTCGGATAGTGCCGGTACAGCGCGGCCGAGGAAATCCCCAGCCGGGCGGCGATGTCCTCCATGCTCACGCCGTGATAACCCAGCGATCCGAAGGCCGCCGCCGACGCGGAGGCGATCTGCGCCCGGCGGTTCTTGGGCCGGCGGCGGATCACACGCTCGGGGTTGTGCGTGGCCGACGCCGTCGCCTTCGCACGCCCGTCCTGTGTGCGACTCACATTGTCCGCCAATTCGTTTCGCCGGGGAACCGCTACGACTGCGGCGGTAGCGGAGTCAGCGGCGTACTGATCTTGTCGACCAGCCAGCGATCGCCCTGCTTCTGCAGTCGCATGACCGTCGACAACTGGCCCGGTTCCGGTTTGCCCTGGGTGCCCAGGCTGGTGATGGTCTGGCCGATCACCACGATCGCCTCCGCGGAATTCTTGTCCCCGGAACGGATGGCGCACTGCACATCCGTCGACTTGGCGACGACCTCACCCTTGGCCAGGACGTCGCTGAGGTCCTTGCTGTTGGACTCGAATTGCTTCTTCCATTCACCGGAGGCGCCGGCCAGCACATCGCGGACGTACTGGTCGAGGTGCTTGGAATCGTAGGTCGAGACCACCGGGCCGTATGCGCAGGCGGCCTGGCGGGCCTGCGCCTGCGCCTCCAGCACCTCCTCGTGATCCTTGTTCTGCAGGTAGAAGTAGATACTGCTGCCGATCGCGGCGCCCAGGACCAGCGCCGCCGCCGCCCGCAGGCCGATCCGCACACCGCGTCCCCCGGCGGCCGGACGCAGTCGCGACAGCGGCGAAATCTCGGCTGCGGCCGTCGTTTCGGTGGGGCTCGACTCGGTGGTATCGGATGTCCCCGCCGCATCCGATCCGGCCGTATCGGACTCCGGGGCCGCCGCGATCTCCGGTTCGTCGACGGTGTCGATCGTGGGTACGCGCTCCTCGGCGCCTCCGCTTTCCTTGTCGCTCATCGCGTTCGCTTCCTAGTTGTCGGGTATGGGGCCGGGCGGGACGGGCCGCGACAGTTCGTTGCCGGTGACGCCCGGCGGCGGCCCGGACCCGTTGTCGGGGATGTTCGGCCGCGGCGCGTTGGCCGAACCACGCACCTGCAGTGCGGGATCGGCGGTGAGGCAGTAGTTGTACAACCGCACCCGGGTGTCGGTCATGACCTTGGCCGGGGACACCGGAATCGTGTCGTAGTCGCAGGTGGGACGCGGCCAGAAGTCGGCGAGCGTGTGATAGGCGCCGTCGTGGGCGGGCACCCCGAGCGCTTGAATACCTTGGCGCAGTGCGGGAAACAGCGCCTCGATCGCCGGCTGCCGCAGCTTCGCCGCCTTGGTGATGGCGACGAAATTGGTGACCAGATCGGTCAGCGGATCCTGATTCTTCGCCACCACGTCGCCGAGTGTCGCCAGCTCGCCGGGCCCCTGGTCGAGGAATTTCCGGATCTCGTTGTCGGCGGCGGTGGCCTGCTGGAACAGTGCGCTGCCCGCCGCGGTCAGCGTGCTCAGATCGGGCTGCGCGTGCGAGGTGGTCTCCGCGATCACCTGCAGGTTCTCGAGCAGCTGCTGGGTCTGCGGCAGCAGATCGGACAGCCCCGCCATCGCACGACTGATCCCGGAGATCATGTCGCGCAATCGATCCGGGCCGCCGCCCAGCGCCTTGTCCAGCTCGTCGACGACCACGGTGAGCCGGTCCGGATTCATCCCGCCGATGAATCCGCTGAGATCGGTGAGCAGATTCTGCACCGGAATCGGCACGCTGGTGCGTGCGCGCTCCACGACGGCGCCGTCGGACAGATACGGCCCGGTGTCGGCGTCGGGCCGGAAGTCCAGATACTGCTCACCCGCCGCGGACAATCGGCCGACGTGCACCGCGCCCCCGACGGGAATCTTCGCGCTGTCGTCGATTTCGGCGATCGCGTCGATTCCGTCGCCGGAAACCCGCACATCGGCGACCTTGCCGACCCGGGTGCCGCGGAAGGTCACGTCGTTGCCCGGAAGAATGCCACCCGAGGTGGCGAGTTGCACGGTGACGGTGAAGGTGTGCGGAAAAGGATTGAACCGCAGCACATATCGGGCCAGATATCCGGAGCCGATCACCAGCACCACGATCAGGCTGAGGTTGGCCAGGGCGATGCGCCGGCGCACCACCCAATTCCACAGCGGCGTATTCATCGCTCACCACCCTGCTGGGAAGGTTCGGCCGGCGTGCCGGGCGCTTCCGGCGGCGCCGCACCCGGCACCGGTTGCGGCGGACTGATGACCCGGCCGAACACTTTCTCGAATACCTGCGCCAAACTGCCGGCGAACGCCGGAACGTCACCGATTTCGGGCCACCGGCTGCCGTGCGGATCGCTGAGCGCACCGATGCTCAGATACGAAACCACCGGCATGACGGCCAATCCCGAACCCCGCAGGCTGGCCATCAGCGGCGGATAGATGTCGTTGAGCCCGTCGAGCGCCTCGGTGAGATTGCCGCCCATTTCCGTGAAGCCCGACATCAATTTCTGGATGCTGTCGAACAGGCTCAGGAACTGCGGGCTGGTGGTGTCGGTGAAATCGCCCAGCGCCGCCATGGTGGTCGATACCTTGGTGGTGAGATCCACGATGCGCTGATTGTTCTCGTTCACCAGTCCGAGCAGTTGCGGGAAGGTATCGGCGGCCGCGCCGAGTTCCTTTTTGCGCCTGGCCAATTCCCCGGACAGCGTATTCAATCCCTGCAGGGTGGCGTCGATATCGCCGGTGCGCTGATTGAGCGCGGCGATCACGCTGGTCATCTCGCTCAGCAGATGCGCCAATTGCGGTCCCCGCCCGGCGAACATCGAATTCATCTGCGTGGTGATCTGTGCGGCCTGGTTGATACCGCCGCCGTTGACCAGCATGGCCACCGACATCATCAACTGCTCGACGGAGGCCGCGGTGCCGGTGTGGTCGGTGCCGATGGTGTCTCCGTCGCGCAGCGGCGGGCCCGCCTCCTGCGCGGCCGGCAGGGTCATGGCAACCGACATGTCGCCCAGCGGCGTGGCCTGACGCAATTCCACCGTGGTCCCGCGCGGCAGCACGATGTCGGAGCGGATCTGCATCCGCACGTCGGCGATGAAATTCGTGGTCTCGATACCGGTGACGGTGCCGATATCGGTGCCGCCGATCCGCACGTGGGCGTGATCGGGCAGATTCAGCACATCGGTGAACGCGGCATGAACGGTATAGCCCGGACCGTCGATACCCGGCTTGGGCATCGGCACATTCTCGAGGGTCGGGCCGCATCCGCTGATACCGAGTGTGGTGGCGGTCGCGACGGCGGTGAAAACGATGCCGCGGCGAGATGTTCTGCGCTGTGATCGTGTCATTTTCCGCTGATCCCCAGAAGTGCTGCGGTGAGTCCGAAATCGGGCCCCATATCGGCGATCCTCCCGGTCCGGCAGCCGTCGAGGCGCATCATCACCCGCTCACAGAAGGTCGAGAGCGCTTCACCGTCGAGCACCGATTTATCGAGCAGGCCGTGCAGGCGCAGCGCCTGATGTTCGTAACTGGTGGCGTTGGCGAGGTTTTCGAACATCAGCGGCGCGACATCCACGATTTCGGTGAGATTGCGGGCATTGGCACGCATCTGATCGCTGATCGCGACGAACCGGCTCAGTGCTCCGGCGAGCTGATCCTTGTTCTGCCCCACCACCGTGGCGGTATTGGCGACGAAATCGTTGAGCTGGGTGAGCACCGCCTGCAAGCCGGGCGCCTGATCGCCCATCAACTTCAGCAGTTCGGTGAGCCGGCCGCTGAAATCCCGCACGGTCTGATCGTTCTGGGCGATGACCTGAGTGATGTCGTTGAGTTTGACGATCGTGTTGGAGATCTGGTCCTTGTTGGCGAAGGTCGTCTCGAACGCACCCGAGAGCGCGTCCAGCGTCGCGCGCAGTTTGTCGCCGTTGCCGTCGAGCAACGGGAACAACACCCGGCTGGCCATCGGCCCGGTGTCGCTGTCACCCTTCAGAGACGCACCCAGCTGGTCGAAGGTCTGCATGATGCGGTCGAGTTCCACCGGTGTCCTGGTGCGCGGCAAGGGAATATGCGCGCCGTCGGCCATGGTGGGCCCAGTTCCGTCGTAGGCCGGCGCCAGTTCGACGTGGCGGTTGGTGATCAGCTGCGGATTCACCAGTGCGGCCATGGCGTCGGCGGGCAGCTTCGAGGGTGTCACGAGAACCGTGTAAGTCCGAAGCTAGTTCGGTACTAAATCTATTCTAGCACAATGGAATTCGGTT
>NZ_LZML01000185.1:0-819 GCF_001665695.1 Nocardia sp. 852002-51101_SCH5132738
GACCTTGCCGGTGGCATTGCGCGGCAGTTCGTCCAGGACGACCACATCGCGGGGAACCTTGTAGCGCGCCAGGTTCGCCTTCACGTACGCCTTGACCTCCGCGTCGTCCACGGTGGCGCCGGGCGCTGGAACGATATAGGCGCGCAAGCGTTTTCCGAACTCCTCGTCGGCCACGCCGACGACCGACACCTCGTCGATATCGGGCCGCGCCGCGAGCAGGTTCTCGATCTCCAGCGGGTAGACGTTCTCACCGCCGGAGACGATCATGTCGTCGTCGCGGCCGTCGATGTGCAGCAGCCCGTGCTCGTCGATCCGGCCCATATCGCCGGTGGACATGTACCCGTCGATGAACTGCTTGTGGCGGCCGTCGGTATAGCCCTCGAACGGCGCACCACTGCGCACGAACACCCGACCGGAGACGTTGCGGGCGCTCACCCGGCGCCCTTCGGCGTCGAACAACGCGATTTTGCTCGTCACCGGCGGGCGACCGACCGTGCCCGGAGCGAGGCGCAATTCGTGCGGCTGCGCCACCGCCGCCACCGCGACCTCGGTCGAACCGTAAAGGTTGTAGAGCACCTCACCGAAGGTGTCCTGCACCCGGGTCGCCAGCTCCGGAGACAACGCCGAGCCCGCCACCGCGACGGTTTTCAGCGCCGACAGGTCGTAACGGCCGATGACATCCGGACCCAACGCCACCAGGCGATGCAGCATGGTCGGCACCGCGACCAGCATCTCGGCACGGTGCTCGCTCACCGCGCGCAACGTGGCCTCGGCATCGAACCGGCGCAACAGCACCGTCTTGTTGCCCAGCGCGGTGGC
>NZ_LZML01000186.1:0-38733 GCF_001665695.1 Nocardia sp. 852002-51101_SCH5132738
GCGCGGGGGCGGGGGGCGGAGCGGGAGCCGGCATCGGGGCCGGGATGGCGGCGGCGGGTGCGGCCGGCGCCGGGGCGGCCGCGGCGATGGGCTCGGCGGCAGCGGTGGGCTGGGTCTTCTCGGCGGCGGCGATCAGCGTGGATGCCAACGCGGCCGGCTTCACATCGTCGGTCTTGTGGCCACCGGCGGAGGTGATGGCGGCGAAAGCGGCGAGGGCCAGGGTGGCTGATCCGGCGGTACGCGCGACCGCCTTGGCTCTACTGCTTGTCGTGGTCTTCGACATTCGATGTTCTTCCCTACTGTGTGTCGGCCTCGGTGGCCTGCGGCAGGCAGCACTGGACCAGGGCGGGCCCCTGTGGGACTCACCTCGCGCACTGCATGCTTTTTCGGATGACGATCCGGCTACTGACTCAGACTCGCGTCTGACAACCAACGAGGTCACAGGATGGTTGCGGTAGGTAAACGTAAACTGAACTGAAAATGAACAGACGGTGCGCCTACTCGCGTTTCGCATCGATTGCGACTTGCTATATAGCGCTGACCTGGGAATCCATGCCTCACGGGCACGTGCTGCGCATCACAGAAAAATAACGCGTGTCGTTGCGTTTGAGGGTGTTTTGTCCGCTTTTTTGAGCCTTTGGCAACTGTTCGGTAACGATCGATAACGCTTGGTAACCCCCGCCGTGATGCAGTCGATAGTCAAGGTTTGCGGACCGATCGGTTGCCCTCGGAGGGAGTCCGCGGGCGGCGCGGCACGGTGAACGGCCGGCAGATCCGGCGCCCGCGCCCCGGGGCACGTGGAAACGCGATCACCCGGCTCGCGTGCGCGGCCGGGTGATCGTGGCGAACTGTGCTGTTGGGCGAACTCGGCAGTTGGCTGCCGAACGGGATCAGTGTGTGGGCAGACCCGCCCCGCTGAGGAAGCCGAGCAGATCATGGCGGGTGATGACGCCGATCGGCTTGCCGTCCTCGACGACCATCAGCGCGTCGGTGGATTCCAGCGCCTTGGTCGCCGCCGACACCGGCTCGCCGGACCCGATCAGCGGGAACGACGGGCTCATATGCTTCGACACCGGATCGGTGAGATGCGCCCGGCCCTCGAACACCGCCGACAGCAGATCGCGCTCGGTGACGCTGCCGGCCACCTCGCCGGCCATCACGGGCGGTTCGGCGCCGACCACCGGCATTTGCGAGACCCCGTATTCGCGCAGAATCTCGATCGCGTCGCGCAGCGTCTCCTGCGGATGGGTGTGCACCAGATCCGGCAGCGCGCCGGACTTGCCGCGCAGGACGTCGCCGACCGTCGGCTCGGTGGTGCTGCCGTCGAGCCGGGTCTGCAGGAAGCCGTAGGAGCTCATCCAGTTGTCGTTGAAGATCTTCGACAGGTAACCGCGGCCACCGTCGGGCAGCAGCACCACCACGACCGCGTCCGGATCGCGCTCGGCCACCCGCAGCGCCGCGACCACCGCCATACCGCAGGAACCGCCCACCAGCAGCCCCTCCTCGCGCGCGAGGCGGCGGGTCATCTCGAAGCTGTCGGCGTCGGAGACGGCGATGATCTCGTCGGGCACCGACGGGTCGTAGGCCGAGGGCCAGAAATCCTCGCCGACGCCCTCGACCAGATACGGCCGGCCGGTGCCGCCGGAATAGACCGACCCCTCCGGATCGGCGCCGATTACCTTGACCTTGCCGCCGGACACCTCTTTCAGATACCGGCCCGCACCGGTGATGGTGCCGCCGGTGCCCACACCGGCCACGAAATGGGTGACCGTGCCCTCGGTGTCGCGCCAGATCTCGGGACCGGTGGTCTCGTAGTGGCTGGCCGGGCCGCCCGGGTTGGAGTACTGGTCGGGCTTCCACGCACCCGGGATCTCACGGGTGAGGCGGTCCGAGACGCTGTAGTAGCTGTCCGGATGCTCCGGCGGCACCGCGGTCGGGCAGACGACCACCTCGGCGCCGTAGGCGCGCAACACGTTGCGCTTGTCCTCGCTGACCTTGTCCGGGCAGACGAAGACGCATTTGTAACCGCGCTGCTGGGCGACCAGGGCCAGCCCCACCCCGGTGTTACCGGAGGTCGGCTCCACGATGGTCCCGCCCGGCTTCAGCAATCCCTGCTCCTCGGCGGCGTCGATCATCTTCACCGCGATGCGGTCCTTGGAGCTGCCGCCCGGGTTGAGATATTCGATCTTCGCGGCCACCACCCCGGAGTTCGGGCCCACCACAGAGTTCAACCGAACGAGCGGGGTATTTCCGATCAGGTCGACGACGTGGTTCGCGATACGCATAGCTACATCGTCGCAGAGCCGGGCGGACGACTTGCGTTTGGTACGGCGAGCGCTGCGTTTGATCCAGCGAGGCGATAGCGCTGCGGTTAGTATGCGGGGCGTGAGGATGCCGAAGACAGCTCGCGCCGCCGCCGTCGTGGCCGCGACCGTCGGGGCCGTGACCACCATCGCGTCCGCCTCGGCCAGCGCACAGACCGTCGAATTCCCCCAAACGCCGAGTGTGTTCTACGGCGGATTGTGCGGGGGCAATATCCGGACCTGGGTCGATACCAGTCCCGACTGGCCGGGGCGGGCGGTGTTCAACGTCCAGGCCCTGGCGATCCAGGGTGTGGGCCCGGGACAGTATCCGCTGGCCCCGCTGTGCAACGTCGACACCACGGTCGCGTGGCGCAACACCAACACCGGGGCGGCCGGCGAGTACCGGTTGAACGTCGTCTCCGGTATCTACGGCAGCATCCTGTACGCGGAGTTCCAGAACACCGGACCGGGTCATATCGAGGTCACGGTCACCACCAACAACCTCAACATTCCCGCACACGGCGCATTCGACGTTTTCTGACCCGCACCGGACCCGTCCCTGGTCGGCGCGTCACACGCGCCGCATAATCGGTAGGACCGGACCGGGAGCGCCCCTGCGGCCACACCGGATTCGCACCGCCGCGGGCGCGAAGCCCGCCGCGGAGGGTCCGGTCGGTGACAGCGTCGGACGCGAGACGGGAGGTTGGCGGGTGGCTTCCAGGACGTGGCGAACCGTCGCGGCGAGCGCGGCCGCCGGGGTGGCGGTCGGCTCGGGGGCGGGCACCGCGGGCTGGGCGACCTACCGCCTGCTGATGTCACAGGCCCGCGCGGCGCGCACCGTGATCGGCCGCGACACCTCCAAGCCTCCGGAGGCCGACGGGGTGTACACCCGCGAGTGCGGGTCCCCGCAACCGTGGCGCGCGGGCGTGCCGTTCGACCTGCATCTGATGATCTTCGGCGATTCGACCGCCGCCGGAGTGGGCTGCGCCGACGCCGAACAGGTACCCGGCGTCCTGGTGGCCCGCGGTCTGGCCGATGCCACCGGATGGCGAATTCGCTTGAGTACCAAGGCGATATCCGGAGCCACCTCGAAGGGGCTGGCCGGACAGGTCGACGCCATGTTCATCGCGGGCCCGCCGCCGGACGCCGCGGTGATCCTGGTCGGCGCCAACGACGTCACCAAGAAACATTCGATCTGGCGTTCGGCGCAGCGGCTGCGGCACGCGGTCGGACGCCTGCACGAGGCGGGCGCCGTCGTGGTGGTGGGTACCTGCCCGGATCTCGGCACCGTGGCCGCGATCCCGCAGCCGTTGAGCACGGTCGTGCACCGCTGGAGCGCGCGGCTGGCCCGAGCCCAGGTCGGTGCGGTCCGTTCGGCCGGTGGCACCCCCGTCGCGATGGGCGATCTGCTCGGCCACGACTTCCGCAGCACCCCGGAGGTGCTCTTCTCCGCCGACGGGTTCCATCCCTCGCCGGCCGGGTACGCGTTGGCGGCCCGGCATCTGCTCCCGGCACTGCTGCGCGAACTCGATGAACGGGATCAGTCCCGACCGGGTGTTCCGAGCCACACGGCGGCGACGTAGATTCGGGGTTGAATTTGTCGTACCCCTGTACCGAAACGGTCGGCTGACCGATTCGGCGACCTCGATATAAGGAGTCCTCATGCCAGAGGCCGTCATCGTTTCGTTCGCCCGCTCCCCCATCGGCCGCGCAGGCAAGGGTTCGCTGGTGACCATGCGTCCCGACGACCTCGCCACCCAGATGGTCCGCGCTGCCCTGGACAAGGTTCCGGCGCTGAACCCCGCCGACATCGACGATCTGATGCTCGGCTGCGGACAGCCCGGCGGCGAGGCCGGATTCAACATGGCCAAGGTGGTCGCCACCCAGCTCGGCTACGACTTCCTGCCCGGCGTGACCCTGAACCGGTACTGCTCGTCGTCGCTGCAGACCACCCGGATGGCGCTGCACGCCATCAAGGCCGGTGAGGGCGACGTGTTCATCTCCGCCGGTGTCGAGACCGTGTCGCGGTTCCCGAAGGGCACCTCCGACGGCTGGCCGGACACCCACAACGAGAAGTTCGCCGAGGCCGAGGCCCGTACCGTCAAGCGCGCCGAGGGCGGCTCCGGCGGCTGGACCGACCCGCGCGAGGGTGGCGATCTGCCCGACGTCTACATCGCGATGGGCCAGACCGCCGAGAACGTCGCCCAGTTCACCGGCATCTCCCGCGAGGACCAGGACCACTGGGGCGTGCGCTCGCAGAACCGCGCCGAGGAGGCCATCAAGGCCGGCTTCTTCGAACGTGAGATCACCCCGGTGACGCTGCCCGACGGCACCGTCGTCTCCACCGACGACGGCCCGCGCCCCGGCACCACCTACGAGAAGATCTCGCAGCTCAAGCCGGTCTTCCGTCCCGACGGCACCGTCACCGCCGGTAACGCCTGCCCGCTCAACGACGGTGCCGCGGCGCTGGTCATCATGAGCGACACCAAGGCCAAGGAGCTGGGCTTGACCCCGCTGGCGCGCATCGTGTCCACCGGTGTGTCCGGTCTGTCGCCGGAGATCATGGGCCTGGGCCCGATCGAGGCCGTGCGCAAGGCGCTGAAGATCGCCGGCAAGACCATCGACGACATCGACCTCTACGAGATCAACGAGGCCTTCGCCGTGCAGGTGCTGGGCTCGGCTCGTGAGCTGAACATGGACCTGGACAAGCTGAACGTCTCCGGCGGTGCCATCGCCCTCGGCCACCCGTTCGGCATGACCGGCGCGCGCATCACCGCCACCCTGATCAACAACCTGCAGACCCACGACAAGCAGTTCGGTCTGGAGACCATGTGTGTCGGCGGTGGCCAGGGCATGGCCATGGTCATCGAGCGCCTGAGCTGATCTCCCCCGCCTCTCCGACAATTCAGCGGACGAGTGGGTGCCGCGAGATTTGCGTTGCGGGGCGGCGGTGAGTGCTGAGGTGGCCTCTGGGCGTGCCCGATGAGTTACCCATGTTCTCACGAAATCAGTCGGCCGGTCCGCACCGAAAGGTGGGGACCGGCCGATTCGCGTTTTGGCCCGGCGGCCCGGATTCGGCACGCATTACCTGGCGGGTAATCGTTCTCCGGCCTCCGGCGCGGAAATATCAATGGCGTCAACACAACTCGGTTCGAGGAGTTCGAGATGCCTGCCTACGCTGTGGCCCACCTGCACGATGTGGATGTCAACGCCGAGATCGTGGAGTATCTGCGCCGGATCGACGGGACGCTGGCGCCGTTCGGCGGGAAGTTCATCGTGCACGGCGGACGGCAGCTGGTCGCCGAAGGCCCCACGGATGCCGTCGCGATCGTCATCGAATTCCCGGATTACGAGGCGGCACAAGCCTGGTACGCCTCGCCGGAATATCTGGAGATCCTGCCGCTGCGACTGAACAACGCGGGCGGAGTCGCGGTTCTGGCCGATCACTGCGGTGACGACCACGTCGCCACCGATGTGCTCCCGGCCGAACTGCTCGCCTGAATGTCGCCGCGGCGCACGGCCGGCGCGCGGAGATCTCCGACACCTCCGAAACGCGACGAGGTGGCTGCCGGTGTGGCAGCCACCTCGTCGGTGTTCGGGCCCGCGGTCGGGCGCGGGATCAGTCGTTCTGGAGATAACTCAGCAGGCGCAGGATCTCCAGGTACAGCCAGACCAGGGTGACGGTCAGGCCCAGGGCGACGCCCCACGCGGCCTTCTCCGGCGCACCGGCGCGGATCAGCTGGTCGGCGGCGTCGAAGTCGAGCAGGAAACTGAAGGCCGCGATCGCGATGCAGACCAGGCTGAAGATGATCGCCACGGTGCCGCCGTCGCGCAGGCCGAAGCCGCCGGGGGTGAAGAAGGCGGCGATCAGGTTGCCCAGCATGAGGACGATCACACCGATCATGGCGCCGACGAGCATGCGGGTGAAGCGCGGGGTGACCCGGATGGCTCCGGTCTTGTAGACCACGAGCATGCCGAAGAACACACCGAAGGTGCCCAGTACCGCCTGGGCGATCAGACCGCCGCCACCGACGCCACCGAATTCCACATTGGTGAACATGAACGACAGCGCGCCCAGGAAGAAGCCTTCGGCGGCCGCGTAGCTCAGCACGATGGCCTTGTTGTCCTGCTTGCGGCCGAAGGTGGCGACCATGACCAGCACGAAGCCGACCAGACCACCGACGATCACGAACAGCGGGGCCAGCGCGTGGTTGGCCGCGGTCGCACCGTAGGCGATGATCGCGGCGATGGTGACGACGCCGAGGGTGATGCCGGTCTTGGTGACGACATCGTCGATCGTCATCGGCCGGGTGGCCGGCGCCTGCTGATACGGCTGCTGGACACCGTACGGGCTCTGCTGTCCGTACTGCGCGAACTGCCCGGCGCCCGCTGCCGCCGAACCGAATCCCGCGTATCCACCGCCCTGTTGTTGCGGCAAATTTTTGAAGATCGGGTTACTTGTGGTGCGCAAGGTCCCGTGCCTTTCCGAAGTAGCGGTCCACGTCCGTCGTGTCCGTCTGAGTATCCAACGATCCGCTCCGGGAGCAAGTTCCCGAACCGGACATCAAATCGGACATATCAGACTGTACTGCCCGTAATCTACTCCCGCCGGGCGGTGTGCAGGCCACACACGGACCGAGTCACGGTGAATTTGCGATTACGCCCGACCACATCGGTCTTGCCGACCAGGCGGTCCATGACGCCGCGATAGTTGAGATGGCTGTTGTATACGGTCCACAGCTCCCCGCCCGGGCGCAGCACCCGCCCGGTTTCGGAGAACATCTTGATCGCCGAGCCGGTGTGCACCGCGGCGCCGACATGGAAAGGGGGGTTGCACAGCACCAGATCGGCGCTGTGGTCGCCCACCGCCGCCATCGCGTCGTCGCGGACCACGGTCACCCGATCGCCGACGCCGTTCGCGGCGGCGGTGGCCCGGGCCGAGGCGACCGCGGCCGCGGACTGATCGGTTCCGACCACCGTGATGTGCGGGCGCGCCTTGGCCAGGGCCGTGGCGAGTATGCCGGTGCCGCAGCCGAGATCGATCGCCTCGCGCGCGTCGGGTTTCATCCGATCGAGGTGTTCGAGCAGGAAGCGGGTGCCGATATCGAGCCGCGGCCCGGAGAAGGCCGCACCGTGCGCCACCACCTGCAGGGCGAGTTCGTCGAGGTGGTCACGCAGCGGAAACTGCGGCGCTCCCGGCGTTTTCGGCCCGGTCGCCGTGATCGTCCGCGACTTCTGCCGGCCCCGGCTGGCCTGCACACTCGAAAAGTATTCCGCCAGTACGTCGTTCATCGCCGGCGTCAGATACTTGTCGCGCCCCCCGGCGATCACGGTGACCTCCGGATCGGCGTATCGCGCGATCGTCTCGGCGATCTCGGCGAGCCCGGACAGCATGCGGGGTAATCGCAACAGCACGACGCCGACCCCCTCGAGCAGTTCCGGGCCGAGATCGTGCGAGGTGTAGCGGTCGGCCAGATCCATCGCGCGGGCATTGTTGGCCAGCGCCTGTTCACCGGTCAGCAGATCCTGGTGGACGCGGATGTCGCGCACATCGTGCGCGACCGCCGCGCCGAGAGTCAGTGCGCCGTAACAGTCGTCGATCACCGCGACCCGCCCCGGTCCGGCCGCCGCGAGCACATCCGCGGCCGTGTCGAGGATCAGTCGGTCCGCCGCGTCGACGGCGTAGAGGTTCACCGCTTCCACATCCGGATAGCGCCGCAATCGGCTCAGTATGTCGTCGACCTCCAGCATTCCTACAGTGTGCTAGACCGTTGCCGTGTCGTCACCACGACCCCTGGCGCCCGACGGCATACCATCGGCCCCATGCGTAACAGGCTGGCATTGACGATGGTCGCCGGGCTCGTACTGCTGGCGGGTTGCTCGGACGGCGACTCCACTCCGGCCACTCGCACGCCGATGCCGCCCACGACCGGGGCGGTCACGGCGACCACGGAACCCGATCAGGCGCCGCCCTCGGGAACCTCACCGCAGCAGGCCGACCCGGCCACCGACACCCGGCTCACCGTGACCGATGTGCGCATCGGCCACCACGACGGTTACGACCGGGTGGTGTACCAGTTCGGCGGCACCGGCGGGGCGCCCGGATGGAATGTGCGATACACCGATCGCGCGGTGCAGAACGGCAGCGGCCGGGAACTGCAGATCGCCGGCACCTCCATCCTCGAGGTGCAGATCCTGGGCACCGCCTATCCCTGGGACAGCGGGGTGGCGCCCTACGGCGGCCCGAACCCGGCCACCGATCCGAGCGCGCCGGGCATCGCCGGTGTCTACGGGGCCCAGGATTACGAAGGCACCACACAATCGTTCATCGGCGTGAACGCCGACCGGCCGCCGTTCTCGGTGACCGCCCTGGACCGGCCCGTGCGATTGGTCGTGGACATCGCGACCGGATGATCTTCGCCACCCATACCGCCCGGGGGTAACCGAGGGATGCGTAGAATGGGGCCGTGCTCGCCATGGGTCGCCTCCGTCGCGCGCCCGGATTCGTCCGGGTGCTCGGTGTGCTGACCCTGCTGATCGGCGTCGCCGTCATGCACGCGGTGGTCTTCTCCACCGGGCACGCGATGGGCGCCGCCGTCGAGCCGGCGGTAGCTTCGCCCGCTGTCGCGAATTCGCTTGCCGGCCCGGGTATTTCGCCGATGCCGCACGGCAGCCACTTCCCGGCCGTCACAGCACCCGGAGGAGTCGCGGCGGCGGCCGCCCGAAACGAGCAAGCCCCGGCCGCGGACCGATCGCAAGCCGCGCCGATGCGCACGCCCGCGGTCGCCGAGGGTTCCGACTGTGACGGCTGCACCACCCACGCCGGTATGCACGCCTGCGTTTTCGTGCTGGTGACCCTTGCGCTGGCCCTCGGCCTGGCGGTGATCGCCTGGCTCGGCGCCGCTCGGATACTCGGCGCCGGGCGCCTCGCGCGCTTCGAGCTGCGCCGCCGCACGCGACCACCGCCGTGGACCGTGCTCTCCCTGGCCGAATTGGCGATTCTGCGGATCTGACCGGCCCGCCGGATCGGCGTGCGAACGCGCGCGGATACCGGCCCGACAGGTCCTCGCCCATCGCAATTCCCCAGGAGCACAATCATGTTCACTTCTCGTCTCCGCATGCTGCCGGCCGCCGCCCTCGCCGCAGCTGCCCTGATCGTCGCCGGTTGCAGCAGCGACAACTCCGGCGATTCGAACCCCTCGCCCTCGGCCACGTCGTCGCATTCGCCGATGGCCGACATGCCCGGGATGAATCACAACAGCGCACCGTCCACCGCGACCCGCACCGACTACAACGACGCCGACGTCAGCTTCCTGACGATGATGTATCCGCATCACGCGCAGGCGGTGGAGATGGCGAAGCTGGTGCCCGGCCGGTCGCAGAATCAGGAATTGATCACCCTGGCCGCGAATGTGGAAAAAGCGCAGGCCCCGGAGATGGAGCAGTTCGCCGCGCTGCTGCACAGTTTCGGCAAGCCCGCTCCGCAGGCGACCATGAACCATCCGATGAACGGCGTGATGACGTCCGAGCAGATGACACAGCTGCGCAACGCCTCCGGCGCCGATTTCGACCGGATGTGGCTGCAGATGATGATCGCGCACCATCAGGGCGCGGTGGATATGGCGAATACCGAGCTCGCCGACGGCACGAATGCCGACGCGAAGGCGCTGGCGCACAACATCCTCACCGCGCAGCAGGCCGAGATTCAGCAGATGCGCGGGATGCTCGGGCAGAACTGATCGCCCGCGGTCGCGCCGTTCGGCTCACCGGCCGTTCGGCTCGCGGGTTCGACGGTGGCTCGCGGACGAGCTCGGAAACCACACGCATGCGGGTGTGCCGGCTATCCGGCACGCCCGCGTGGGTGGGGGCGGTCAGCTGCCGATGACGGCGTTCATGATGGTGCCCGCACTGGTCGCGACGCCACCGCCGATCATCGCGCCGGCCACCATCTTCGGCGACTCCAGCCCGCCGCCGTTCCACTTCTCCCAGGCGAAGCGGCCGCCACCGTAGGTGATGGCGGTGACGCCGGACAGCAGGACGAACCAGGTGAAGTAGCGGACCAGCTTCAGCAGTTTGTCCGCGGCCGGCGGAGTTTCCGGCGTGGGGTTGCCGACCTGAGCCAGCACGGTGGTGTACATATCGTGTACGGCGAGAACCATGCTCACGTTCGTTGTCCTCTCGGATGCTGAGGTGATGCCGGTACTGAGGTGATGCCGGTTGGAGCGCAGAGCATGCAGTGACAACTCGTCAAACAGATCCAATTGAACCGCACCGGCCGCCTCGCCCGCAGCCGGACACACCGCATTCGCGAAAGCGGCCGCCACCTGCGGTTCCAGGTCAACTGACCGGTCCGCCGACGATCATGGTCGCGACCGGCCGCTCCGCGCGACCGAGGCGGGCCGGGAGCGAGCCGCACCGACCTCGACACCCTCGGCCGCGTCGACCGGAGCCGCACCGCGGATCGGACGCCCGGTCAGCAGCCGCACGCTCAACGCGGCCAGTCGCCGGTGCCCCGCCAGCGCGCGCCGGGTCCCCGCGACCGACCACACCGTGCGCGTCCCGGGAGTCGTCGGACGTCCGGCGAACCGGTCGGCGAGCCAGTCGGCCATCACCGGGATGGCCAGGAATTCCAGCGGCAGATGCGCGCTGAGCCGGTCGCGCAGATAGCCGATATCCGCCCCGGCCGCTTCGTAGCGCCGCACGAGGGCATCGACGTCGTCGACGGCGATCACCTCGTCGTGGACACCCTGCACGATCAGCATGGGCATGCGCGGCGCCCGGCGGCCGGGGAGGATATCCGCGAGAACCGTGCGCAGTGCCGCGGTATCCAGCAGACCGGGCAGTCCGCCCGCGGCGTAGCGCCCGACGTCGCGGCGGGCGAGCCGGGCCAGCAGCGGAAAGGTCGCCGACACTTCGGCTTCGGCCAGCATCGCCAGATAACGAGGCTGCAGCGCCGCCCGCAGCGCGGTATCCAGATCCGGATAGCCGCGACGCAGCCCCGCCGTGAAGACCATGGCGAATCCGGCGAATACCGTGCCGTTCAGGCGCTCGAACGCCGCCCCGGGATCCCCGACCGGTGAGCCGGCCACGGCGCCGACGATATTCAGTTCGGGCGCATGGGTTTCCGCGAGCTCGGCCGCCCAGGCGGTGGCGAGGCCGCCGCCGGAATATCCCCACAGGGCGATCGGTGTGCCCGAATTCAAGCCCAGTGGAACGAAATTCAGCGCCGCCCGGATACCGTCCAGCGCGCGGTGTCCCGGCTCCCGCGCCACCCCGAAGCGGCCCTCACTACCGCCGTGGTCGGGCACCGAGACCACCCACCCCCGATCCAGCGCCGCCGCGATCAAGGGAAGTTCGAGCTGCGGAATCGCTCCGATCGCCCGGGCGCCGCGCCGCAGCGCGTAGGACGGAAAGCACTGCGGTGCAACGGCATCGATCGCACAGTGGAAGGAGACCAGCGGCCGCCCGGGCGCACAGTCCCGGGGCAGCAGCACCGTGGTCACCGCAGCCTCGGCCGTCCCGTTCAGATCGCTCGTGCGATAGAGCAGCTGCCAGACCGCCATTCGCAGTGGCACGACACCGAAGGCCGCCAGCTCCACGACCCGGCTGCGCAGGATGGCGCCCGCCGGCTGCGCCTCGAAACCTTCCGGAGCCCGATGGAAGGGGTCGGCGTCCGGGCGCGGCGGCTGCGGCCGCCGGCCGCTCACAATCCACCCCCGCCGCCGACCAGCCACGGGTTGAAGCTGCAGCTCAGTGTCGGATACCGCTGCGGATCGAGAGCGTGCAGCGCGATCGAGAGCGCCCGCGGGGAATACATCATCGTCAGGTGATCGGACAGATCTTGTTCGCAGCCGTCCTGCAGGGTGATGTCGTCGACCGTGGCATCCGGACCGGCACGCAGAAGTGCCAGTTCCACCGGATTCATCACCTCGTCGTAGCGGGAGGCCACCACGGTGTACGCCACGCCGGGCACGGTGTCGCCGGCGAGGTTGAGCTGATTCAGAAACGGCGAGCCGACGGCCTGCTGAATATTCGCGGGGCCGACCAGCGGACGGTAGAAGCCGAGGATATCGATACCCAGATTCGTGATGATCCGCCCCAGTGTGGCCATGCCCAGCAATGTCGTTCCGTGATGGGTGCCGCCGAAACTGACCAGCTGTCCGACCTTTTCGGCGCCGCCGTCGAATTTCAGATATTGATCGGCTACCGGCGCCCCCTGGGAATGCGCGACGATGTCGACGCGATCGGAATGTGTGGTAGCCCGAACCCGGTCGACGAAGGCGGCCAGTTGCCACGCCGAATCCTCGATCGGCCCGACCGCATAACGTCCGGGAAGTACCGCACCGAGACCACCGCCGTCGAGAAGACCGGACCGTCCGTAATTGAAAGCGAAAATACAAAAGCCGGCCCGCGCGAGTTTCGGCGCCATATAAGCGAAACTGTCGTAGGCGTTGAGCCAGGTGCCGTGCACCAGCACGATCGGCTTCGGATGGTCGGCGCTCGGTACACAATCCCAGCGATTCGCGCCCGGCGGGGCGGCATCCGGATGCGTGAGCCCGTATCCGAATGCGGCCAGGTAGGAGGTCATTTCGGGACCTTCCCCCACCGCTTCGCTCGCGTGGCTGCCGACCCGGCCGCCGGAACCGGAACTGCTGCCGGTGTCCAGGATCGGCTGCGGCACATCGCCGTCCGCGGCGGGATGCAGACCCGCGGCGATCAGATCGGCCAGCTGCGTTTCCGGGGTGTCCGGCGGCGCCGCGGTCGCGGTTCCGGAACCGATGACGGCCGCGCAGATCAGCGCGGCGAGCGCCGGGATTCGATGTCGAAGCTTCATTGCTGCCTTCCCTGCCGGCACACCGGAAATCGTTTTCGGCGGCCCACATTCAGCCTCATCGGCAGCGGCGGGAAAGTCACTGCACTCGGATACACAGATCCGCTGGCGGGATTTGTGGCCGGAAACGAATTCCGGTCGCGGCGCCGCGACCTCTTGCCGCAATCCATGTGGCCCGCGACAATCGGCGCATGCCGGTTGCCGTGAATTCCGCGCCCTCGAGTCTCGCCGTGCGCATCCTCGAGCGCCTGCCGCAGTTCGCCGAACGCGTCCTGGCCTCCGGACTGGGTACGTCCGCATCGGCCGCAGATCTGCCCGCGGACCATTTCGTCGAGGTGCTCCCGGCCATCTACGGATGCGCGCACGCCTTCCTGCACGCCATGGCGCAGCAGCGGGAATTCACCCGTGACGAGGTCGCCGCCTTCGTGCAACCGGTGATCGAGCGGCATGCGGAGGATCGGCTGCCGCTGCCGCTGCTGATGGAGGCGGTCCACCGCTCCGCCCAGCAGGTACTGCAGGAGGCGGTGGCGCTGAGTGAGCCCGCGGATGTCGACCAGCTGATCGAGTTCGGTTCGCGCACACTCGAATTGCTCATGCACATCAACCTGATCACGGTCGAGGGCTATGCGGCGGTCGAACACTCGATCTACCATCCGGAACGGGAGGCCAAGCGCGCCCTGTGCGCGGCGCTGGTGGGCGGACAGCCCGCCGAGGAGCAGGCGGCGCGCGCCGATACCGCGCTGGCCGAACGGTATTCGGTGCTGGCCGTCCAGGTGCGCACCGATCCGCAACCCGCCGCGGCCGCGAATCTCGTTGTCCGCCGCCGCATCCGCATCCTGCAGCGCGTTCTGGATCGGGTGGCGGGGCCGACCGCGCTGCACACCTTCGACGGGGACACCGCGGTCGTGCTGCTCCCCGGCGTTCGCGAGTGGCCGGAGAGCGCCGGCGCGGAGTTGGCCACCGAACTCGCCGAACAGTTCGGCGCCGATGTCCTCGTCGCCGAAACCCCGTGCACCAGGCGTGAATCCGTGCCGGAAGCGGCGAATCAGGCCGCGGAGGTGGCCCAGCTGGCACGCATGTCCGGGCGGCCGACCGGGATGTACCGACTCGACGATCTGCTGCTGGAATATCAGCTCACGCGGCCCGGGGTGGCTCGTGACCGGCTGGCCGAACGGATCGAACCGCTGCGCCGGGCACCGCATCTCATGGAGACGCTCGACGCGCATCTGCGCCACGGCTCCGATCGCAAGACCGCCGCCGCCGAAATCCACATCCACCCCAACACTTTCAGCTATCGGCTGCGCCGCATAGAGAAACTCACCGGCGTCGACCCGAGCGATCCGAACGGATCGCGATTGCTGTCCGCGGCGCTGGTCGCCCATCGATTGCGTCCGGCGCCCGCCCGGCCGGTCACCTCCTGAGCAGTGAGAAGGTAGTACGACGATGAACGCCCGCCCCCGCCACGACGTCCGGGTGCTCTCCCGCCAACTGGTCGGGCATTTCGCCGAACATGTGGCCCCGTGCTCCACACTGCCCGGCGACGCCCTGCACGGCGACATCACCGCGGTGACCAGGGTCTGCCTGGAACTGACCGTCGACATCCTCGAGGGCCGGCAGCCGGACGAGAAGGTCGGGCGCCTGCAGCGCGCGGCCGCGAACTGGGCACGCGAGGGCATTCCGATCGATACCGTCCACCACGCGGTGCACGAGGGATTCCGGCTGGCCTTCGATCTGCTGCTCACCCAGACCGATCCAAAGCAGCGGCCCGAGAATCCGGCGCAGCTGCTGCTGCGGATTCTCGACACCATCACCCCCGCGGTCGCACTCGCCTATGTGCGCGAACATCAGGCCGCGGTCACCGAACACCACACCGCGGTGCACACGCTGGTCTCGGCGCTGCTGGCCGGGCACCCCACCTCGACGATGGCCCGGGCGAGCGGGATCGAGATCGAACCCGCGTATGTCGTGGTGGCGATGAGCATTCCGCCGCACCCCGACGAATCCCATCCCAACGTGGACGGGAAAGTGGTGGCGCGCCGCAAACTGCGCCGGTTGCAGACCGCACTGGCCAATCGCAGCGGCGGGCGGGTGCTGTCGTTGCTCAGCGTGGACGGCGGCACGATCCTGGTCCCGGAGGCGATGTTCGGCGAGGACGAACTCGACGAGCTGATCGCCGAACTGTCCGAGGCGGCGCAGGTCGGGCTCACCGCCACCGCGCTCGCGACGCCCACCGAGGAGATCTCCGCGGCCGCCGACCGCGTGCACGAACTGCTCGACACCGTGCTGCGGCTGGCCAGCCCGCCCGGGCTGTACCGCTTCGCGGATCTGGCGATGGAATATCAATTGACCCGTCCCGGACCGGGTTTGGAACGGCTGGGGACACTGCTGGATCCGCTCGACGACCACCCGGATCTGCTCGAGACCCTGCGGCGGCACATGGCCACAGGCCTGTCCCGCCGCCGCACCGCCAGGCAGTTGCAGGTGCACACCAATACCGTCGACTATCGGCTCAAACGGATCGGTCAGCTCACCGGACTGGATCCCTCGCAGCCGAGCGGCCTCTGGTATCTGCGCGCCGCACTGGTCGCGCGCACGTATCGGGACGCCGAGGGACCGCCCGTGGCGGACCTCGCGGATCATTCGCCGGACGGTATGGGCAAAACGTTTGCTAGGAGGTAGCCTGTCTCGCGATGGCTACCACTGCGCAATTGCGGGCCGCGCTGGCGGTGCTCCGCGCCGATACCGACGAAGCCGCCGAGCAAGCCCGTATTTCGGAAATGTCCGGAACCGATTCGGCAGCGGTCGAACACGCCCTGCTCGCCGGTTTGCTGTACCGGATGATGGGCGATGATCTACGCCACTCCCTGACCGGCGCTCCCGATCTCACCGCACTCGAGGAACGGGCCCGCGCCGCCGGGCCGGGTACCGCGACCTACGCCACCGACGATCGGGAACAACGCGAGGAGCATTGCGCCCAGGCGCATTTCGAGGCGTACTGGCTCGCCCATCGGATCGCGGGACTGCACTTCACCACCGTGCCGTCGGCCCCCGCGCTGCAGGCGGCCGCGCATACCGCCGAGGCCACCCGCACGCTGCTGCGTATCCATCGCGATCTGCTGGACGCGCCGGATGCCGGGCACCCCGCCTGGGAGGTGGTGATCGACCAGCTCGATCGAGCCCGCGACCTGGCCTTCGCGGCGTCTGCGGGTGCCCAGCCTCCGGATGACCAGCCCCCGGAAAGTCAGCCTTCGGTAGCTCGGCCCTCGGTAGCTCGGCCTTCGGACGCCGCCGCGGGAGTGTCGGAGATCGGTGTCGAGCGCAGCACCGAATGCCGCACACCGTAGGTGAAATAGACGACCAACCCGATCACCATCCAGATCAGGAATCGCAACCAGGTCTCCACCGACAGATTCAACATCAGCCACAGGCACGCCAGCACACCGAGAATCGGGATCAGCGGCACCAGCGGCACCCGGAATCCGCGCGGCAGATCGGGGCGGGTGCGCCGCAGGATGATCACACCGACCGACACCAGCACGAATGCGAACAGCGTGCCGATGTTCACCATTTCCTCGAGCGTGCCGAACTGCACGAATCCTGCCAGCACGGCACAGACCGTGCCGACGCCGATGGTGAGCGCAGCCGGAGTGCCGAAGCGCCCGGTCCGGGCCAGGCGACGCGGGAGCAGGCCATCGCGCGACATCGCGAACAACACGCGGGTTTGGCCCAGATACAGCACCATCACCACGGTGGTCAGACCGGCCAGCGCGCCGACGGAGATGATGTTCTTGGCCCAGGTGACCCCGTGCAGTTTGAACGCGGTGGCGAGGGTGGCGTCGTTGCCGGCGAGCTCGGTGTAGGGCACCATGCCGGTCAGCACCAGCGTCACGGCCACATACAGGATGGTGCAGATCAACAGCGAGCCAAGGATTCCGCGCGGCACATTGCGCTGTGGATTCTTCGTCTCCTCCGCGGTGGTGGCCACGACATCGAATCCGATGAACGCGAAGAACACCAGGCTGGCCGCGGCCAGCAGTCCGTACCATCCGAAGTTGCTGTCACCGGCGCCGGTCAGCCATTGGAACAGTGTCTGGTGCAGGCCCTCCCCGGTACTGCTGGGCTGAGACGGCGGAATGTAGGGCTTCAGATTCGACGGCTCGAAATAGGCCAGCCCCACCACGATCACCACAGCGATCACCGACAGCTTGATCGCGACCGCGATCGCAGACACCCGCGACGACACCTTGGTGCCGATCACGAGCAGCACCATCAGGATGACGATCAACAGGGCCGCGCCCCAATCGAATTCGACCGACCCGAAATGCACGATCGGCGAGCGCGAGCCCATCACCTCACCCAGATACTGCGACCATCCCTTCGCGACAACCGATGCGGCGAGGGCGAATTCGAGGATCAGGTCCCAGCCGATGATCCACGCCGCCAGCTCGCCGAAGGTCGCGTACGAGAAGGTGTAGGCACTGCCCGCGACGGGGACGGTGGAGGCGAATTCGGCGTAGCACAGGGCGGTGAGTCCACAGGCGACGGCGGCGAAGACGAAGGCCAGCGAGACCGACGGCCCCGCCACATTGCCGGCCGTGCGCGCGGTCAGCGTGAAGATGCCCGCGCCGACCACCACGGCGACACCGAAGACGGTCAGATCCCAGGCGGTCAGATCCTTGCGGAGTTTGGAATGGGGTTCATCGGTATCCCGGATCGATTGTTCGACCGATTTGGTTCGCAGCAGACCACCCCACCGGGGGTTCGGCACCGATCCGGCCGTGTTCTGCGTTGGCGTCGGCTCAGCCACACCCGTCTCCTCCGTTGTCACCGATCCCCCGTGACCCGCAGACAGCAACCTAACAGCACTCGGCAGTCAGTCGTCGCAACATGGTCGTGAAGGCCTTGCCCTCGGCCGATGCGGCCCAAACCGAGCGACCGAGAAAGTAGTTACGGTAAGCGATCCGGGCATTGCGCACCTGCCGACGAGGCGGAATCGTGAGGAAGTAATCGATTTCGGACAATTCGTAGACGATGTGCACGCGCGGGAAGAGGTCGGGCAGGACCTCGCGCTCCACCCGATGCAGCGGCCTGATCTCGCAGTAACCCCGCAGGAACGCGCCCAGTTGCCCGGCCTGCACCCGGGCCGGGCCGCCCGCGGCGATCGAGAGCCAGTCGACAGCGAAGCGTTCGATCGCGGTGGCGAGATCGAAGGCGGCCACGGTCCGGTTCGCCAGGCCGAAATCCACGACGGCGGTGACCCCGCCGTCCGACCAGAGCAGATTCGTGCCGTGCCAATCGTTGTGCGTCCACAGCGGGGGCAACGTCGCGACCGCGGCGGCGAGTTCGGATGCGGGGGCATCCGTCGCGCCCGGTAGCTCCATCGGCGGTCCGGCCTGCGACCGCACCGCGTCCGAGTATCGCTCGGCGGCCAGAAATCGGCCGACCTCCGGGCGGGCGGCGACGTAGCGGTCGACGGCCGCGGCCGGATCGGTGCACAGCCCGGCCAGCAACGGATGCGGCGGGCGCTCCGGTGCCTCGAATCCCACCGCGGCGAGGTGCAGGCGCGCGAGCATCGCTCCGGCCGCGGCCGCATCGGCGGCCGAGTGATAGGGGCTCCACGAGAAGTCGTCGCGGTACCGGTCCTCGCCTGCCCCGAGTTCCTGGATTTCGTAGGTGAACTCGCCGCGCTCGGTCGCCCGCACGCGAGGAATCGGAATGCCTTGTGCTCGAAGATGATTCATGAAGGCGTGTTCGGGGGCGAGGGTCCCGGGATCGCGCAGCGCCGAAGGCATCCGCTTCACCACGACTTGCGTTCCGTCACCCAGCCGCACCCGGGCCGTGGACGACAACGGCCGCCGGCTACGCCATTCGATCACGGGTGTCGCGCCGGGCTCGGCGAACAGATCTCCCAGCTCGCCGGGAGTCAGCGGGGAGAATGCCGGTGCGGCCGACCCACTTTCGCCCATCGCGAAGACCTGATCGCCCGTCTCCGCGGACTCGTCTCCCGCCCGGCTCAGGACGTCCGCTCCGGCTCGGCCCGGGCGGGCAGCCGTTCGAGACGGGCCAGCACACCGGTGCAGGCGGCCGCGGCCAGGAACGAGTACAGCGAGGCGGAGGACCACCAGCCGGGATGCACACCGACGAGGTCCTGCACCCGCAGCCAGATCCGCGCCCACCAATCCACCGATCCCGGATTGAGCACCTGGTACACGACGAAGCCCAGCAGCCACGGCACCAGCAGGAGCGGACGGGCGGGAGCGTTCTCGGACAGATCCCACCCACGACGGCCGCGACCGAGGAAGAAGTCGACCACCAGCACCGCGCACAGCGGGACGAACACCGATCCGATCAGCAGCAGGAAATTCGAGAAACCGGTGAAGTCGTGCACCCCCAGCGCCAGCACGGTCGCGAGCGCACCCACCGCTGCGGCCAGGAAGCGCCGATCCACCCGCGGCAGCAGATTCTGCAGCGACATCGCGGTGGAATACACATTGGCGAACGACTGATCCGATTCCCGCAGCACGAGCACCGCGAAGAACAGCCATCCGGCCGCGACGCCGAGGAAGGTGTCGAAGATCCGGTCCGGATCACCGCCGGCCTGCAGTAGCGCGACGATGCCGAGCAGATAGCACCAGGTCTGCGCGATCGAATAGCCGGCCATCGTGGCCCCGGTAGCGGCGCGAGCGCCGCGGGCGTGGCGGGTGTAGTCGGCGGCCAGCGGGACGAACGGCACCGCCACCGCCAGCGCGGTATCGACGCCGGGGAAGAATCCGCTCCACGACGTACCGGTCACCGGCGGCAGCGGTTGGCGCAGGAACTGAATCGTGAACCAGCCCATGGCCACCGCCACCGCGACCGTCACGTACTTGCGCAGAATGCGCAGCACGTTCAACGGCCAGATCGCCATCGCCGTACACAACGCACCGGCCCCGACAATCACCGCACCGTGCGGCAGATTCCCGTGGGTGAGCGCCGCGACCCCGCCCGCGATCACGGTCAGCTCGAACACACCCCACCCGATGCACTGCACGATGTTGGCCACGGTCGGCACATACGACAGCCGGGTGCCGAACAGTCCGCGGAAGTTCGCCATCGCCGGCGCGCCGGTGCGCTCGCCCACCGCGCCGGCGGCCGCCACCATCGCGGTGCCCAGCACGGTTCCCACCGCGGTGGCGAGGACCGCCGCCGTGACCGGCAACTGGCGATGGCCGGCCGGTTGCAGCACGTAGAAGGCTCCGGTGAAGCCGATCAGGCTCACGCCCAGGTTGGCCCAGAACGCGGCCTGATCACCGAACGACAGGGTGCGCGGCGGAGCGTTGGTCAGCAGCAGCGGGGCCTCGGCCGAGCGGTCTCCCGGCTGCTCGGGCAGAGTCGTCATAGCGAATTCATGCTATCGGGTGCCTCCGGTGGAAATTCGCCCCCAGCTTCGCTCCGGCGCCCGCAGTCGGTAACCTCGTCCCGGATGGTTAGCGTCTCCACATCCGCCCGGCCGCTGTCGGGACCTCGCATGCCGGGAGCCCACCGCATCGGTCGGCTCGTCTGGCTGGTTCCGGTACTGCTGGTCGCCCTGAGCGTGTTCTGGCTGTTGCGGCCCAGCTGGCCCCTGCAGCCGATCAAGCGCGAATTCATCGACCTCCAGGTGTATCGCCTGGGCGTGCAGGCGATGTGGGACGGCGCCGATATGTACGGCAGTCTGCCGAAAACCACGCTCGGGATCAGTCTGCCGTTCATCTATCCGCCCTTCGCCGCGGTGGCGCTCGGCCCGTTCGCACTGCTGCCGTGGAATGCCGCGGCGATCAGTTTCTTCGTGGTTTCCACGCTGGCGCTGGCGATCACGCTCTATCTGGTGGCCCGCCGGGTCTGGGGCAGCGGCGGCACCGAGGTGGTGCTGTGGGCCAGCGCCTGCGCGATTCCGCTGGGCATGCTGCTGGAACCGGTGCATTCGACACTGGATTTCGGGCAGGTCAATCTGCTGCTGATGGTGCTGGTCGCCGCCGACTGCCTGCCCAAACGCACCCGCTGGCCGCGCGGCGTCCTGGTCGGCATCGCCGCGGCGATCAAACTGACCCCGGCCGCCTTCGTCCTCTATTTCCTGGTTCGCCGCGACTACCGCTCGGCGCTCACCGCGGCGATCACCGGTGCCGTCGCCACCGGCATCGCGTTCGCCCTGATGCCGCATGAATCGGTGAAGTACTGGTTCGGCGGGATGGGCAATGTCTCGGGCCTCAGCGGGTCGGCTTTCCGGACCAATCAGTCGATTCAGGGCGTGCTGTCACGCTTCCAGGTCCCCGAACCGGCCTTCACCGCCCTGTGGGCGCTGCTGAGTCTGGCGCTGCTGGTGCTGGTGGTGGCGGCGATGCGGCGCGCGGTCGCCGATCCGGCGCTGGCCCTGGCGTTCAATGCCGTCTTCACCCTGCTGGTTTCGCCGATTTCGTGGTCGCACCACTGGGTCTGGATCGCGCCGGGCCTCCTGGCCGCCGTCGGCGTCGCGACTCGGCTGCCGCGCCGGTCGGCGATGATCTGGTACGCGATCATCATCGCGACCGCGGTCGTGTTCACCATCGGCCCGCAGAACTGGGAACCCGGCGACAACAACCGCGAACTGGCCTGGACGCCGTGGCAGCATTTGGTCGGCGACACCTATGTGTGGCTGAGCGTGCTGCTGGTCGCCCTGTATGTCGTCACCGCACCGCGGTCCACGACGGCAGAACCGCTGCTGCCCGTGTCGTTGCGTTCGCTGCGCACCAAGGTGCCCACCGAGTCCTGAGCCGACACGCCGGGCGCAATCGATCGGTAAATCTCCGAGGCATCCTCCGCCGCCTGCCACCCGGCGTCGGCGACACACCACCGGCGATTTCCCAACACCCCAGTCACCCTGCACTTCCGTCGTACCGTAGATAAATATGGACGACAACACGCCGACCGCGGACGGTGATCCCACCCGCCCGGATCGGCAGCTGATCCAGCGACGAGAGCAAGCCTGGAGCAACTACCAGCAGGCTTGCGCCGATCTCGCCGGTACCCGGATCCGCGCCAATCTCGGCGGATGGAAACGCTGGCTGCGCATTCTGCCCGGCGCGGCGGTCGATCAGGCCGAACGCCGCCGCGACGAGATCCGCGCCGAACTGGCGCGACATTGCGTCGGGGCCGACGACCGTCGGTGGGGCGTGCTGTCGGGCGGCGACACCGGAACCTTCGGTGGCTGTTTCGGACTCGAGCACACCATCGGTCAGCTCGCCGAGCGCTACGGCAAGGCCGATCCGCATTGGGTGCGCACCCTGCGCGAAACAGCGCGCAGAACCACCGATATCCGTCCGCTCGCCGCCGACGGTGACCGCACGGCCGTCAGCGATATCACCGATCGCGTGGTGCAAGCCGTCCGCATGGCGCCCGACGACGAGGCGCGACGCCGGCTCGTCGTGCACCTGCCCGGCGAGGTGCGCCCGGTGCCGGCGGATCCGGCGACGCTGGCCGGAGAATCAGGGACCGGTCGCGGTCCAGTTCGAAATCTATGCCAGCACCGTCAAACTCGATCACATCGATGTGATTCCGCCGCTGCGCCGGATGGGCCTGGGCACCGCGACGCTGCGCCATCTGTGCCGCACCGCCGACGCCCACGGCATGCATATCGTCGCGCAGCTGGTCCCCACGTTCCGCGACGACGATTCGGCGGTCCCGATCCTGGCGCGCTGGTTCCGCGAGCAGGGTTTCGAGGTGACCGAACGCCTGGGCGGGCGGGTCGTGCGAGCACCCGCCAGCATCCCCTAGCCGGTCGTCGTGGCCGCGCCGATCACCGTGTGCGCGTGAGGAATTCACCGATCGCCGGGGCCAGTTCGGCGGCGACCGGATCGTTGCTCACGCCGGGCAGCTCCCGCAATTCGGCATTCGGGAGCACCTCGGCCATCTTCTTGGCCCCTTTGGTGAGCGCGGGGGCGGAACGATCGCCGATCAGCAGCAGGGTCGGCGCCGTGAGCGCGGCCCAGTCTTCCGGCTGAATGGTCTCACCGCGCGAAAACGGTTTCAGCACAGCGAAATCGTGGGCCGTCGAATCGGCGGTGGCGACCAGCTTCTTCCACACCGACGACATCCGCATGACCGCGACGACCAGCCCCGGCACACCCATCACCTTGGTCATGTAGTACCGGACCGCACCGCTGCGCTTGCCTGCCGCGACGCGCTCGCGCAATTTCTCCTCCGCGTCCTTGGGCGGCACGTGATCCTTCGGGTCGACCACGAACGGCGGTTCGAACGCGACCACGTCGGTGATTCCCGTGATCGCGCCCGAGCGCGCGGCCAGCAGTGCCAGGATCGCGCCCGAGCCCCAGCCGAACAGGGCGGCCGATCCGCCCTCGGCCTCGACCAGCGCGCGGATGTCGGCGATCTCGTTGGCGCTGTCGTAGACCCCCGGCGAGTCCGCGCTGTCGCCGCGCCCGCGCCGGTCGTAGTTGAGCACGCGCAGGCCGTAGTTCTCGGCCAGCGCCTGCGCCAGCTCGACGGTGTTGGGGACCTGCCGATAACCGAAAGCGCCGCTGATCAGCACGACGGTTCCCGCACTGCCGGAACCGATCCGGTCGAAGGCGATGGTGGTGCCGTCCTGCGACGTCACGGTCTGCATGTCCTACTCCTTCGCGGGCCGGGTTCGGTTCGAAAGTACGCGATGGGTTCACGAGCTCCGGCGGGGCCGGTCGGTAGGCTCGCACGGACAGTATTCACGGGCGAGGGGGTGCAGTGGTGACGATGGTCGCCGGACCGCACGGACTTCCGCGCGTCAGCGGATTTCCGAGTTCGGATTTCGATCCCGGCTCGGACAAATGGTCGGGTGTCGCGATCGGCGAGGATCGCATCCGGGCGCTGGCGATCGGGGCGTACTACGGCCGCAGCTGGAGCTCCTACAACGACACCGTCGCCTTCCAGCCGGAACACCCCGGAAGTTCGGAGACCCGGCGCGAATCCACCATCGAGGGCCTGCACGAATCGTGGGGTGTCGACAACGCCGAGGATGCGCGCGACACCATCGGCCGGTTGCTGAGCGGGATGCACGCACCGCTGTTCGCGATGGTGCATCCGCTGGCGACCGCGGCCGCCCAGGACACCACCCGCGTCGACCGCACCGGCCTCGCCGACAGCCACCGCGAATTCCTGCACACCGTGTCCGAGGTGCGCGGCTACCGTGGCGTCAACGGCATCGACCGCGATTACGACGCCTGGTTGCAGGCCATCAAATTCGGCATCGTCGACCGGCTACCGCAACCGCTCAACACCGATGCCACCGCCTGGGACCTCTCGCGCATCGTCTTCATCGCCCGCGCCGCGCACACCGCCGGATATCTGGACGAGGACGAGGCGTGGACGCTGCTGGGCCGCGCGCTCGCCAAAGCCCAGCAGCACTACCGCAATTGGCGGCAGTTCGCGGCCGGCTTCCTCACCGGCGCCATCTTCTGGGCGGCCACCCAGGACCTCGCCGCGGCCAAGGAACAGGTCGACGAACGCCGCTGGATGATCCGCGGCCTGCTGATGCGTCCGTCGAGTCCGTGGCGGCGGGTGGCGCTGCATCCGGGCGCGCCGGTATTCGGCCTCTCCCCGTTCCACTGACGGCGGTTACTGCGGCATCGCGCGCAGAATGCCGATGCCCTCCCATTTGAACTGCTCGGTGTCGACCATGCCGAGTTTGCGCCGCTCCACCAGCAACTGCCATTCGCCGAACAGGTCCAGCGACGACGGACGCGCCATCACGATGGAACCGTCGACATGTTCGATCTCGCAGGCCAGCCGCACGGCACCGTCGACGCGCAGCAGATCCTCGGCCTCGGTGGAGACGAATTCCAGATCCGTGTTGCCGTCCGAAACGCGCAGCGTCGCCACCGATCCGGGCGGCGCGGCCACATCGGTGCGATCCAGCGCGGCCACCGGGAATTCGTAGGTGGCCCCGGCCGATACGAACAGCAGCCGCAGGGTGGTGACCACCACCAGCCCCGGCGCCCCGCGATGGCCGCACGGTGCGCATTCGAGGACGTATTCGTCCGGTCGGGCGTATGCGTGCAGGGCCGCCAGCTCCCGCGCGCACATTTCCGGGGTGCGCATCCGCTCGGCCGCGCGCGACACGTCTGGACGGATCGGACCGTACTGCCCCGGAACCGGCCGGGGCGGGGTCAGATTCGGCCGCTGCCGCACGATGCGCCGCATCTCGAGCAGATCGTCGCCGATCGCGCGGACCAGTGTGGCGGCCTGCGTGAACACCTCGGGTTCGAGGAAGATCGTCGCCGGATTGCGCCGGGTGGCAACGCCTTTGATCACATAGTCCGGCGCCCGGAAATACAGCAGGATCAGCAGGTCACCGCTGTCGGCCTCGGCGAGGCAGGCGTCACGCAGATCGCAGACCCGCACATCCATGGCGACATCGTCGTCGACGCCCAGCGGCGTGGTGGTGATCCGCCCGTCGGCATATCTGACCGCGGTCCGACGCCCCCACACCTCCAGCACTGCCGCATCCTTCCCATCCGACCCGGTGAGACCTCATCGGGGACGGATTCTACCGAGAGACCCCCGCCGTTCCGGGTATCCGGCGAACGCCGATCAGAGGTTTCCGGCGAACATGCTCGCGAGTCCGGTGGCGGTCGCCACGGCGGTGCTGCCCGTGCTGAGTGCGGCGATGAGAAGTGCGTATGTGCTACTCCGGGACACCACATCCCCCGACACGCGAACCGGATGGATGTGTCCGGCCCGTGAATGTGGGTGGCACACTGGCCGAATGCTCGGTGTACAGCCGGAGACAACCGAAATCGCGGAGCCGACCAGCCAACGGCGGCTGATCCGCTACGCCGTGCGGTTCGCTTACCTGGCAGCACTGGTCGCGGCCTTGATCACCGGAGCACTACCCGGTGGCCGCGTGCAGGAAGCCGCGTGGATGATCGGCGGCGTTCTCGCCTTCACCGTCGACCGGCCCTGGCGCGAGCACATCCGGGTACTGACCGACTGGCTGCCGCTGATCGCGGCGCTCATGGTCTACGACTACACCCGCGACCTCGCCGACAAACTCGGCATGCCGCTGCGCATGCACGAACTCGTCACCGCCGATCGCTGGATGTTCGGCGGCACCCTGCCGACGATCTGGTTGCAGGACCATCTGGCCGGCGACGGCCAGCCCTCGTGGACGCCGATCATCGGCGTGGTCTACACGACGCATTTCATCCTGCCCTGGGCGGTCGCGGCGATCTTCTACGTCTACTCCCGGCCGCTGTGGGTCCGGTATATGCGCCGGATTCTGCTGCTGTCGTATCTGGCGCTGGTCACCTATGTGCTGGTGCCCGCGGCGCCGCCCTGGTACGCGGGGCGCGAAGGAGCCATCCCGGAACATGTGCGGCGCATATCCGGTTTCGGGCTCGGCGTGGTCGATCCCAACGTGAGCGCGCAATGGCTCGAGGACCACGGCAACTACGTCGCCGCCGTGCCCTCGCTCCACACGGCGTTCTCGGTACTGGTGGCCGCGACGCTGTGGCCGCTCACGCGGCACTGGTGGCTGCGCGCGATCCTGGTGATCTATCCGTGCGCGATGGGCTTCACCCTCGTCTACGGCGGCGAGCACTGGGTCTTCGATGTGCTGCTCGGCGGCGGGTATACGGCGTTCACGATCCTGATCACGCGCCTGTGGGAGAACTGGCGGGCGGGGCGGGCACTGTTCGGTCCGCTGCCCGCGACCGGCCGGGGTGACGGGTCGGAGGCCGTGGTGCCCGCGGCCCAGGCCACCACGGTGTGACGAGCGTCTCTCCCCTGCGCGCCCCACGGAACAGGCGCAGGTGAGCAGTCGTTTCTCGCGGCTATCAGTGCGGTTCGGCGCGAAAAACCACGTGCTCACGTGTCCGGTTCACCGGAATACTTGCGCGGCACCGATGAGTTGAGTGGGTCACGGTCGTCAGGTCTGGTGTGGCGTTCGAGGCACAGAGGAGTGGCTCGACGTCGGTCGGACATTCTGCGTCGCAACACCCGGAGGTACACATGCCCGCCGAACCAGTCCATCACCCGGCCGGACGAAGAACCCCCGCGGTGATCCGGCTGCTGGTCCTCGCGACCTTCGTGGTGATCCTCAACGAGACCATCATGATCAACGCGATCCCCCGCCTGATGACCGATCTGCACGTCACCGAGCGGTCCGCGCAGTGGGTGTCGACCGCGTTCATGCTCACCATGGCGGCCGTCATCCCCGTCACCGGATGGTTCCTGCAGCGTGTCACCACCCGCCGCGCCTATGCGCTCGCGATGGGCGTGTTCCTCGCCGGCACCCTGTTGTCGGCCGCGGCGCCGTCGTTCGCGGTGCTGCTCGTCGGTCGCGTCGTACAGGCCGGTGGCACCGCGGTGATGATGCCGCTGCTCATGACGACCCTGATGACCGTGGTGCCCGAACACGATCGCGGCCGGGTCATGGGTAACGTCACCCTCGCCATCTCGGTCGCTCCGGCCATGGGTCCGGTCATCTCCGGCCTGGTACTCCAGATCGGTTCCTGGCGTTGGCTTTTCCTGCTGGTGCTGCCCATCGCCGGTGCGGTGACCTTCTTCGGCCTGCGGAAACTGGAGAACGTCGGCGAACCCGAGAGCGGCGCGATCGATTGGGCCAGTGTCGTTTTCGCGGCCCTCGGCTTCGGCAGCCTGGTCTACGGCCTCAGCCGGTTCGAGGTGGGCAACATCGTGATCCCGGCGCTGATCGTCGCCGCCGGCGTGGCCTTCATCGCGGTGTTCGCCACCCGCCAGATCCACCTCCAGCGCACCGGATCTCCCCTGCTCGATCTGCGAATCCTGTTGTCCGGCACCTACACCAAGGCACTCGTGCTGATGGCGGTGGCCTTCCTGGCGATGATGGGCTCGATGATCCTGCTGCCGCTGTACCTGCAGAACCTGCGGTCGCTGTCACCGCTGGAAACCGGTCTGCTGGTGATGCCGGGCGGATTGGCGATGGGTCTGCTGGGGCCGACGATCGGGCGCCTGTTCGACCGCTTCGGCGGGCGCATGCTGGTGATTCCGGGTGCGGTCGGCATCGCGGCGGCCCTGGCCGGCTTCACCCGCATCTCGCTGACCATGCCGTACTGGCAGTTGCTGGCGCTGCACATCCTGCTGATGGTGTCGCTGGCCGCGGCCTTCACCCCGGTCTTCACCCTCGGTCTCGGCGCGCTGCCGCAGCATCTGTACTCGCACGGCAGCTCGATGCTCGGCACCCTGCAGCAGGTGGCCGCGGCGTTCGGCACCGCCCTGGTGGTCACGGTGATGACCGCCCGCGCCACCACCCTCACCGATCGCGGGATCGCACCGCTCGTCGCCCATCTGTCGGGTATGCGGCTGGCCTTCGGGATATCCGCCGGCCTGGCGCTGATCGTCATCGTGATGGCGGTGCTGCTGCCCAACCGCTCGGCCTCCTCGGAGGCGGTCGTTCTCGACTCCGAGGATGTCGAGGACACCGAGATGGTCCGCGGCTGACCACGGCCCGAAACGCCCGCGAGACAATCGGTCTCGCGGGCGTCGTCGTGTCGGCTCAGCCGCGATCGGCGCCGGGACGAACCGGTATCGACACCGGCCCCACGGTGAAGAACGAAGGCGTATAAGGGATTTCGGCGGGATCCACGGCGAGACTCAGGTCCGGGAACCGCCGGTACAGGCTCGCCAGCCCGAGCCGGCCCTCCAGCCGAGCCAGCGGTGCGCCGATGCAGTAGCGCGGTCCGTGCCCGAATCCGAGGTGCGACCGCGGCGGGCGGGTGATGTCGAATTCGTCGGCGGTCTCACCGTGCTGCGCGGTGTCCACTCCGGTGGCTTGGTAGACGACGCCGACCGCCTTGCCCTTCGGAATCGGAACCCCGTCGATCGTCACGTCCTGCAGCGTGAATCGGAAACTCGTCATCATCACCGAGTGCCGGTAGCGCAGCGTTTCCTCTACGACGTCGGCCCACCGATCCTCCGCCTTCACCAGGGCCAGCTGGTCGGGATGCCTTCCCAGCGCAACGACCGCGTTCCCGAGCAGGTAAACGGTGGTTTCGTGGCCGGCGATCAACATCAGCCACAGAATGGCGACCAGTTCGTCAGTGGTGAGCCGATCGCCCTCGTCCCGCGCCCGGACGAGATCGGAGGTCAGATCGTCACCGGGCTCGCGCTGCTTGCGCTCGACCAACTCGTAGAGATAGCCGCGCAGCGCCACCTGCGTCGAGAACGCCTCCTCGGCCGAAATCTCTTGTGACAGTGAGGTCAACGTCCACTGCCGCAGCTGCGCCCGCTCCGATTCCGGTACGCCGAACAGCTCGCTGATCACCGCCATCGGCAGCGCGTCGCAGAACGCCGGCACCAGATCGACCGGATCCCCCGCGGCCGCCACACCGTCGAGCAGGCCGTCGATGATCGCCTGGATCCGCGGCTCCAGATCCCGTACCCGAGCCGGAGTGAATCCCTTCCCGACCAGGCCGCGCAGTCGCCGATGGTCCGCACCGTCCTTGGTCGACAGATGATCGCCCTGCACGATCGCCCGGAACGGCCAGTCCTCGGGGATCGAGCCGTCGTAGAGGGCGGGCCAGTGTTTCGGATCCCGGGCGAAGGTCTTGTTGTCGCCGGCGAGGATCTCCTCGACCGCCCGATGGGAGAGCGCGAGGTAGGCCGGAACCCCGCCGGGGAAGTCGACTTCGACCACCGGAGCGGTCTTGCGTAGGCGTAGGCAGGTATCGAGGGGGCGTTCGTTCGCATCGGGAAAAGCAGGTCGGTTCGTCATCACGGAACCCTTCGACTGTCGACGTGCCTGCGCACGCGAGGGATGAGACCTGTTGCCCGCGAGATCATCTCAGAATCGCGGTGCCGCGGGAGCCGGTCGAGCACCACCGGTGGGGAGAGTCGATTCCCTTCGGCTCGGGTCGCGCGCGACGACGCGGCGGCACTTCCGAATTAGAACGTGTTCTATATTCGAGACGACCGTTCCGGCGATACTCGGGAGTTGACGACATGTACAAGTGGTCCGACGAAGATCTGATGCTTCGCGACGCCGTGCGCGGCTTCATCAAGAAGGAGATCGAACCGCATGTCGACCGGCTCGAAAGCGGGGCACTGCCGCCGTTCGACATCATCCGCAAGCTCTATGCCACCTTCGGCCTCGACGAGATGGCGCGCGAGGGGCTGGCGAAATCGCTGGCCCGCGAGGAAGCCGGAACGCCGGGGAAGTCCGGCGGTTTCAGCGGTTCCGGCAGTATGGGCGTCATCCTCAACAGCGAGCTGGCCGGAGTGAGCCTGGGCCTCGTCGCGTCGATGGGCGTGAGCCTCGGCCTGGCCGTCGGCACCATTCGCAGCCGCGGCACCCTCGCGCAGAAGAAGCGCTGGCTGCCCGAGCTGGTGACGTTCGAGAAGGTCGGCGCCTGGGCGATCACCGAACCCGATTCCGGCTCCGACGCATTCGGCGGTATGAAGTCCTACGTCCGCCGCGACGGCGAGGACTACATCCTCAACGGCCGCAAGACCTTCATCACCAACGGCCCGTACGCCGACGTGACCGTCGTCTACGCCAAACTCGACGAGGAGGACGGCACCGATCGCCGCGACCGCAAGGTGCTGACCTTCGTCCTCGACAAGGGCATGCCCGGTTTCGTGCAGAGCGCGCCGTTCAAGAAGATGGGCATGAATTCGTCCCCCACCGGCGAACTGGTCTTCGACAACGTCCGCCTGACGCCCGACCGCCTGCTCGGCGAAACCGAGAATCCCGCCAAAGGCGACGGCAAGGACAGCGCCAAGGAATCCTTCGCCGCCGAACGCATCGGCATCGCCTCCCTGGCGCTGGGCATCATCAACGAATGTCACTGGCTCTGTGTCGATTACGCGAAATCGCGCACGCTGTGGGGCAAGGAGATCGGCCACTTCCAACTCATCCAGCTCAAGCTCGCCGAGATGGAAGTCGCCCGGATCAACGTGCAGAACATGGTCTTCAACGCCATCGAACGCACCGCGGCCGGCGAATCCGTCTCTCTCGCCGAAGCGTCCGCCATGAAGCTCTACTCCTCCCGCGCCGCCACCGAGGTCGCCATGGAGGCCGTCCAGCTGTTCGGCGGCAACGGCTACATGTCCGAGTACAAGGTGGAACAGCTTGCCCGCGACGCGAAGTCGCTGATGATCTACGCCGGCAGCAACGAAATCCAGGTCACGCACATCGCGAAGGGCCTGTTGAACGCGTGACCCGCAGTCCCCTGCCGCACCACCGGCAGGGGACTGGGATCCGTTGCGCCCGGCTTCGACACCGAACTCTTCGTGCAAACCTCGGCGAGAATGCGAGAAGACCGCGCGATCGGGTGCGGTTTGCACGATCAGTTCACCGCCGGGCCACGGGCCCGGTCCGCGTGACCGGGGCCCTCCGCGTCAGATGCGCTGGTCCGCGAGCTGCAAAACCAGGCAGGCGACGGCCAGAGGCAGGAACAGCCCCACGGCCAGATAGAAGGTCTGCGCATAGTCGGCGACGCGGATGTGGGTATAGGCCGCGCAGACGAAGTAGAGCACCAGGCCGATCGCGGCGGCCGTACCCACATACGGCACCCCGAGCACACCCAGCAGCAGGCCGGCCGCACCGGCGAGCTTCAAGGTTCCGATCGGAAAGGTGAGCCAGGACTGCAGAATCCCGGCGGTCTCCATCGCGGGCGCCAATGTGGCCATGACCGGGGTGAATCGGGTGACGGCGGCGACCCCGGAGAAGGTGTTGGCGGCGATGGTGACGAGCATGACGGTCAGATAGGCGACGAACATCGGAGCCTCGCTCGGTCGACAATTAATACGGTTTCCCAACTATATCGTTTTCATACGATATGGGATAGAGTGGATTCGTACGCCGAGCAGTCGCCACGGCGACGCTCCCATCCGAGCGGAGGACCGCACATGTCCGATGACCTCTCCGTCTCCGGAATCGACCCCACGACGGTCGATTTCGAGCAGCTCTACAGCGGCGCCGCCCTGGCCCCCGGCCTTCGACTGGAGAAACCACCGTGGGATATCGGCCGCCCGCAACCGCTGCTCACCGCCATGGAACGCGCCGGCCGGATCACCGGCGAGGTGCTCGACGTCGGCTGCGGCCCGGGAGACACAGCCATCCACCTCGCCGAACTCGGCTACCGAGTGACAGGTCTCGACATCGCCCCCACCGCGATCGACCAGGCCCGCAGCCGCGCCGCGGGCCGCGATCTCCCCGTCACCTTCGCCGTCGCCGACGCGACCACCCTCGCGGGCTACGACAGCCACTTCGACACGGTGGTGAGCAGCGCCCTCCTCCACTGCCTCTCCCCCACCCAGCGCCGCTCCCACATCGCCGCCCTCGCCCGAGTGACGAAGCCGGGCGGCCGCCTGATCCAATTCAGCTTCGCCACAACGGAACACGCGCGGCTGTACGCGCCTTACCCGCTGTCCGAGCCCGAACTACGCAGCGAATTCACCACACCGGACTGGAACATCACGACCCTGAGACCGGAGTTCATCGAGGCAGTGAATCCGCCGGAGGAGGTCCGGAAACTGTTTGCCTCGAAGGGTTTTCGTCCAGACGTGGACGAGACCGGTGGGCTGCGCCTTCCCGTTCACTTGCTGGAGGCGCGGCGGGTGTAACCGATCCGGGTCTCGGACGAGGGGCGGTGCTCGGGTCGAGCCGGCCGGCTGCTCCCGGCTGCCTCGGCCGACCGTCGCTCAGTGGGAGTCCCGGGCCGCCTGTTCGATCACCCCGGCCACCACATCGGGCTGGGACACCGCGACAGAGTGCGATGCGGCTACCTCGGTCACATGGGCGTGGGCGCGTTCGGCCATGAAGCGCTGGGCCGCAACCGGGATGTTCTTGTCCTCGGTCGTGATCACATCCCAGCTGGGCTTCTCGGTCCACGCGGCGACCGCGGCCTTCTCCTCGAGCGCGGACTGTGCGATCGGCCGCTGCGTCGCCGCCATCAGGGCGGCGCGGTCCGGGGCGACGTCGGCGGCGAACTGGTCACGAAACTTGTCCTGCTGAATGTAGAGGTCTGTGCCGGTGCTGCCGTCGATATTCGTGATCGGCACGGGATCGAGCGTGCCCGGCAAGGTGGAACCTTGCGAACCGCTTGGTCAATCCCAGTGCTGTTTCCCCCGTCGCCGGCAGGAACGCCGCCACATAGACCAGGCCCTTGACCTGATCATTCCCGGCACCCGCCGCACTGATGACCGACCCCCCGTAGGAATGCCCGACCAGAATCACCGGCCCGTTGATATGGCTGATCAAGCCACGCAACCCGGTGGCGTCCGCGGCGGGCCCGCGGAGCGGATTCGCCGCGGCGACAACGGGATAGTGGTCGGCGCGCAGCTTCTCTATGACACCGTCCCAGCTGGAGGCGTCCGCGAACGCGCCGTGCTCCAGCACGATCGTCGGTTTCGGCGCATCCTCGCCGGGACCGGCCTGGGATGTCGTTTCGGCAGCGCAGGCAACGACCACACTCCCCGCGACGACAACCGCCGCGACCGCCGAAACCGTCCGGACAACGCGCCGCCGCGTGCGGCCACGTCCGACTACGACCATGTGATTACGCCCTTCGAACGAGTGGTGCGGATATGCGATCCACTCTGCGTGGCCGGCCCGCAGCCAGGCATCCGTCGGATGACGCTGTCGGCGACGTAATCAGCCCCGGCCCCCGCGATTACGTCGTCATCAGCGTCATGCGACGGATGTCGCCGCCGGATTCCCGGACGACAGTGAGTTCTGTCGTTCCAACCGAGGAGAATCCGATGAGTACCCCCACCCTCGCTACCGCGAAAACCGAACGCGCCGCACTGATCCGCCTGTACGTGAGCCGCGGCGTGCTCGCCCTCGCATGGGCCGCCGTCTTCGCCGCCGCACACGAAACCCTCGATGCCCTCGCCGTCGCCTTGCTGGCGGCGTACCCGTTGATCGACGCCGTCTCGTCGCTGATCGACTACAAGGCGACCGATGCGGGCCCCGAACGCCGGGTAACCGCCTTCAACGCCGCCCTGAGCACCCTGGCAGCCGTCGCGGCCGGTACCACCGCAATCACCGGCGGCGTAGGCCCAACCCTCGCCACCTTCGGCGCGTGGGCGGTCCTCTCCGGTGCGGCCCAGGTCGCCGTCGGCCTGTACCGCCGCAGTCCCGAACTGAGCAAACAGTGGCCGATGTTGATCGCCGGCGGCCTCTCGTTCCTGGTGGGCCTGTTCTACATTGACCAATCTTTCGGTGACGCACCGACATTGGATGTGTTGTCGGTGTACGCAACCGGTGGCGGCGTCTTCTTCATCGCCCAGGCCGCGCTCCTGGTCTGGAAGGGACGATCGACTCCGGTTGTCGCCGAGTGATCCTCCGCGACTCCAGCCCTTGCCCACGTATCCGCACCCGATGCTCCGGATACGTGGGCAGACCCGCGTGGCGGATGCGGGCGGAATTCCTTGCGCGGCGCCGCGAGCTATCCGAGCGCTGTCCGGCCGCATGGATGAGCCAAGGCGTATCAGATGGCAAAGTGGTCCGCACTATCTGCGGCTTCTGCGCCTGCGTCGAATCACCCGCGCGGCCTCCTCGACGCACGCATCGAGGTACCTGTTCACATCGGCGGCGGCATATCGCAACAGGAACCATCCGGCGCCCAGCAGGGCATTCTGACGCCGCCGATCAAGTCGGAACCTCAGTGCATCGCTGTGGAATTCACGACCGTCGATCTCGATGATCGTCCGCGACCGTTCATCGACGAGATCACCGATGTACTGTCCGATCGGCTGATTCAGGAGCAGACGAAGACCGCGCCGCGCCAGCGCGCGAGCGAACATTCGCTCCGGCTCCGAGGCGGCATCGAATGCGGCGCAACGCAAATGCTCCCGCAAATGCGCCGAGCCGTACTGGCCGACGGTCAGGTCCGACAAGGCGGGGGCCACCGCACGGGCATGGTTGTCGACCATGCGGCCCGCCTCGGCGGCGGGCAGGATCGGCAGACAATCGAGCAACGTGCGGGACCGGTTTGTCACCGCAAACCCCCAGGCCTCATCGATCCAGTCGGACCGTAAATTGCGCCGGATCAACCGAAGCCACTCCGGCGTCGCTCGATACCGCGCCCGAGGCACAGTCGCCTCGACCGATTCGGGTTCCGGCAACATTCCCCACAGCCACGCCGCAGTGCGATGACTCAACACCGCCTCCGGCAACCATGCGATCACCGCCTCACACCTGGTGCGCTGGGTAACCCTCCCGACCGCATAGATCCCCGGCAACACACGTGTGTATTCCCCGCGGCGACAGCGAGCGGTGATCGTGGCCGCCGAGACTTCGCGCATCAACTCCGCCCTGGTTCGAATCACGGTCACCGATGATTTCGGCTCGGTGACAGGGGGATCCGAAGCTCACCTGGGCGAACGGCAGACCTGTGAATCAGCACGCGCCTGTGGATAGGGCGAACAATCCGTGCAAACCTCCGCAAGAATGCGAGAAAGCCGCACAATCAGGGTCGGTTTGCACGATTAATTCACCGTTTCTCGACGGATGGAGCCGTGCAGGGAGTTCGGCCCGACCATGAAATCGCCACCGACCGAGCTTCCGTACCGGCCGTGAGCGATGTCACCGACGACCGCAGAGCAGACGAGCGCACGATGTCCCTGAACAGGCTCTCCCGCAATACATTTCGCCACCTGCCGGTCTACGTGAAGACTTTCGGCCAAATGGGCGCCTTACCGCCGGGCTGGCGTCCGGATGTTCCCCATGCCTGACCCTCAAGCTGTCCGAACTCATCGAACTGCAACCGCGCCCCGCTGGATCGGCCTCGAGCGCGAAGTCCACAGGTGTTGCTTCGCGCTAACAGCCTCGGCTCATCCACCTGCCCCAACACCGCCGGGACCGGACAGCCGGAGCCGTGGTGCAGCCGACGCGCGGCTTCGAAGCGGGGCCTCATGATCCCCGCGCATATCAACGGTCTTACTGCACGAACGAGCCTCTGGTCGTAGCGTGGTAACCATGGGTGTGGGGCAGAAATACGACGACAGCGGCATCCCGCCGAACGACCTCGGCCGCCGCCTGCGCGAAATCCGCGCCTGGCGCGGCCTGAGCCTCGAAGCCGCCGCCGGACTCGCCGGAATCTCCTACGGATACCTCGGAAAGTTGGAGCGAGGCGAGAAGTCGCTGGAGAACCGGCGCACCACGAGGCGATCGCGGCCGCACTACGCGTGGCGCCGAGCGAGTTCTCACCGGTGCCATGGCAAGCCGAGCACCCGAGCGCCAACGATGCGGCCTATGCCGGACTGGTCGCGATCGAAAACGTGCTCGACATCTTCGAACTGGGTGAAGACCCCGGGCTACCGATGCGGGAGTGGCCGGCCATCGCTGCGGACATCCAGCGGCTGATCGAACTGTCGCAGGGCACAGCGGATTACGCTGCGCAGGCGGAGTTGATGCCGAAGCTGCTCGGTGAACTGCATGCGGTTTATGTCCGTTCTCCCGTACATCGACGCGAAACCCTGATCGGGATGATCTGGTGCTATGCAGCTGCGATGTGGACGAGTAAGCGCCTCGGCGGCCGCGGCCTTCCTCTGCTGGCAGCCAAAGAGGCGCAGCACTGCGCCGAGGCTCTGGAATCGCCTGCATGGCAGGGATTCACGGCATGGCTGCGCGGAGACGCAACAGGCGGATTGTCACGGCCGGAACAGTATCGGCGCGCCGTGCGCGTGGCCGACGAGTTGCGCCCACATCTCGATGACGATGATGTCGTGCAGGCGTACGGGATGCTTCATCTGTCCGCGGCCCTGGCAGCAGCCGTACAGGGCGATCGAGACACCGCCGAAACACATCTCGGCGAGGCCGACGATATCGCTCGACGCCTCGATACGGAGGTGGGCTCGTTCGGACATATGTTCTTCGGTCGCGCGAATGTCGGGATCTGGAAGGCCACGATCGGGAACGAATTCGGCGACAGCAGGAAGGTGGCCGATCAAGCGCACCGGGTGAACGTGGCTGCGCTGCCGAGCGCTTCGAGGCAGGCCGAATTCCACATGGAGATCGGCCGAGCACTTCTGACGGATCGCCGCCGGCGGGAAGAAGGAATCGCCACCCTGATGCGAGCGGAACGCCTTGCACCCCAACGCGTCCACGCCGACGTCTTCGTGCGGGAAGCGGTAGCCGACCAACTCCGCACCGCCCGCCGCGATGCCGGCGGCCGCGAACTACGCGGCCTGGCATGGCGAGTCGGCATCGCCCCCGACTCCGGCGACACCCGCCGCTAACCTGCACGCCGAGCTCGAGCGTCGAGTCCGCACGCCGGCCCCTGCCCTCCTAGCCGTCGAATCCGCACGCCGAGTTCGACCGACGACCCCACATGCCACGTCCGCACGCCGATCCCACAGGCCGCAAGCAAGGTTCGAGCGTCGGGTCCGCTCGTCGACCCCACGCGACAAGTGCGAGCGCCGAGTCCGCGCGACGAGAGATCACCGTCCTCATCCGAACAGAACGCCCTAGACGCCAGTCCGGAAACCTGCGCCACAGCCGCCGCGGTGGCGAGCGAACGCATCTGCGCAGACGATTTCCCCGAAAAGCAGTGGCCGACCAATTCCGCGCCGCCGCTGCGATGCCGGTCCTCCCGCGAACCACGCGGCCTCACACGGCGAATCGGCATCGCCCCGGGCTCCGGCGAGACCCGCCGCTAACCCCCCGCACGCCGAACCCGAGCACTGAGCCCAAGCGCTGCCCCGGATCCCGAGTCCACGCGACGGCGTCGCCCCGACCTCAGCGAGATCCGCCGCTGATTCCGCGCGCCCAACCCACACGGCGAGTCCGAGAGCGGGGCCGCGCGTCGGCCCCCGGCGCGCCTCGACCGAGCATCGAGTCCGCAGGTCATCCCCGCACGCCGAGCCCGCGCACATGGCCCGCACGCCGAGTCCGTGCACCTGGGCCCTGCACGCCGATTTCTGGCGCGACCCCGCACACCTTGTCCGAGCTGCGGGTCCGTACGCCGATCCCACACGGCGTATACGAGCGCTGCCCCCGAGCGCTCTTCCCGAGCGCATCCCCTGTCGCCCTTGTCCTTTCAGGACAGAAGGCGCGTGACCGGCCTCATACCTTGATATACGGCCCCATCGCCGGGTCCGTAGCCGGCCGAACCCTGGCTCCTCGGCGGTGGGCGCTCTTGCCGACCGAGGGGATGGAGGGGTGCGTTATGAAAGGCTGTGACTGGATCCTGTTGCTGCTCATCGCAGCACTGCTCGGACTGACCTTCGCGTTAGCGCGCCTACCCCTGCGAGGTGAACGCCGCCGCAAGGACTCCCAGCGGTGACGCCCACTCATCCGATCGCGCTCGGCTGGGTACATCCCGAATCCACCGCCCCGGACTGGGACACCGCCCAAGTACGCCGCCTGGCCACCCGTCTCGGCTACCGCCTTGTGTGGGTCCCGGAATCCAGCCGCATCCCCCTGGTCGACCAAGTCCGCGCCACCGGCGCCGAAGCCGTAATCGCCCGTCCACACATCATTTCGACTTCCTCACCCTGAACGCGGTGATGATGCTCGCCGACGTCGAAACCGTCCACCCAAGGCTGTCCTTCGGGTTGAGTCCAGCAGGATGGTGTACGACGGGCCCTCAGCGAAGTCTGGGCGTGTCGTAGCCGAGTAGAGGGTGGTCA